>JBGSTO010000726.1:0-4705 GCA_041736465.1 Anaerolineales bacterium
CGGATGTGGCTGAAGAGCCAGGTGGTCGAACGGGGGCCGGAAGGCGGAACGACGATCAGCGCCAGGGCAGACAAGGGAACGCCGCAAGGAGGAGTGATCTCGCCTCTGTTGGCCAACATTTATCTGCACTGGTTTGACCGGGTGTTCCACTTTCCTAGCGGGCCAGCGACCTGGGCGAAAGCTCGGCTGGTGCGCTATGCAGATGACTTCGTGGTGATGGCACGCTACCAGGAGCAAGAGCTGGCGGCGTTCATCGAAACGAAGCTGGAAGATTGGATGGGATTGAGCCTGAATCGGGAGAAAACCCGCATCATTGCGGATCTGAGAGCGGAAGGGGCCAGCCTGGATTTTCTGGGCTACACCTTCCGTTACGACCGGGACCTGCAGGGACGAAGGCACAAGTACCTGAATGTGCTGCCGTCGAAGAAGGCCCTGGCACGCGAGCGGGCAGCCCTGCGGCGTATGACGGACAAACGGGTATGCTACAAGCCGCTGCCGGAGTTGATCGCTGAACTCAACCGGCACCTGAAAGGCTGGGCGAACTACTTCTCGTTTGGCTACCCGCGCCGGGCCTACCGAGAGGTCAACCGCTACGTGATGCTGCGGATGATCTCTCACCTGAAGCGGCGCAGCCAACGACCGTATCGTCCACCGGAAGGCATCAGTCTGTACCATCATCTGCATCGATTAGGTCTGGTGTATCTCTAGTCCCTGTGAATGCCTGAAGCGAGAGCTTTCAGGAGAGCCGGATGCGGGAAAACCGCACGTCCGGTTCGACGAGGGGGGAGTAGGGCGCATTGCAAGGCATGCCGTTGTTGAGGCACATCCGGGGAAACCCTGACACGGAGCGAGACGGCAGCCTAACCATTGTTCCCTACTCCTCTACTCTACTGTCCAAATCTGTGTCGTGCCGCATCACCCAGACCCCAAAGCTTTTCACAACCTTTGGTGTCTCCTCTTTGCCTCACCCTGCCCACTTGACCAGTGCCGGTCTGGTCATTTGACGATGCGAAACTCCCCCATCGATGGGGAGCGTTCTTCGCGCCTCACGCTATCATAAGGTCGCCTGCATTATCCACCGTAAGTCACAATGGAAGGTGAGCCGCCATGATCGCCGAAATCAACCTGTACGCCGAATACTCTGGTGACCTCACCGACTCGCCCCAAGCGCTCTCGCATCAAAAAACCGGCTTGCGCTGGCTGCGTTTCGCCCCGCTGCTGGTGCTGCTCGCCCGCTCGGGATTGGCGCTGCTCTTCCAGGCGCTCACCGTCCTGCTCTTTACCCGCCTCGACCTGCCTTCGCCCGCCGTCGCCGTGCGCAATTGGTGGACGGTGTACGGCACGCTCATCGACCTGGTCTGCCTGGCGCTGCTCGCCTGGCTGGTGCGGCGGGAGGGCCGGCGCCTGCTCGACCTGGTGAATTTCGACCGCAGCAAACTCAAAACCGACCTGCTGATCGGGCTGGGTATTTTCGTGATTATATTTCCGGTGACGGTCTTCGGCGGTGGGATGCTGGCGAACCTGATCGCCTACGGCACGCTGCAGCCGGAATACCCCGCCGGCGGCTTTATGCGCACTTTGCCGCTGCTGGCAGTGCTCTACAGCCGCCTGCTGTGGTGGCCGTTGTGGTCGTTCACCGAGGAAATGACCTTCCAGGGCTACTGCCTGCCCCGCCTGCGCCTGCTGGCAAAAAATACCTGGCTGCCGGTGGCGGTGGTCAGCTTTTTCTGGTCGATCCAGCACAGCTTCCTGCCGTGGATCAACCTGCAGCATGGCCTGTATCTCTTTCTCACTTTCCTGCCGCTGACGGTTGCGCTGCAGCTCATCTACCTGCGCGTGCGGCGGCTGGCGCCGCTGATCGTTGGTCACTGGCTGATGGATCTATTCTCGGTGCTCTACCTGGTGCAGGTCGGATGAAGTCACAATCGAATAGAAAAGCTGCTCGCACGATGTGAGCCACGCACAAGGATCTAGATCCTTCACTGCGTTCAGGATGACAGATCAAACATGGATAACCCTATGAACAACCGCAAACAGCTCACTGTATTCTTAACTCTGCTCGTCGCTTATGCACTGTGCGTGTTTTCCACGTATACCTTCTTCATCGAGGATATTGCCGCCACTGCCGGGCTCCCCATACCGGAGATAGGCGTGCCCAATGCAATACTGGGTTTCATCAACGCGGGCATTGCCCTGGTTTTCTCCGGGGTGCTGGGGCTAGCCGGATACTGGTTCGCCCGCAAGCTCGGACTGCCAGGGATCTATTCGCAAGACGGCAATTGGCGCGGCTGGTTTGTCGTCCCGCTTCTGCTGGGTCTGGCATGCGGTGTGCTGTGGGTGATAGGCGACCTGCTCTTTGCCCCGATCAACGGCTTCGGCAAAATGGTGCACCCCGGCTTTCCGCTTTCGATCCTGGCTTCTCTCAGCGCTGGGATCGGTGAAGAGATCACATTTCGCGGCTTCATGTTTGGGCTGTGGGGCTTGATCCTCACCTGGCTCTTCAAGCGCTTCAACGGGCGCACGGCTGCGCTGTGGATTGCGAACGTGATCGCTGCGCTTGCCTTTGGAGCCGGTCACTTTGGCACCGCGATGGCGCTCACCGGCGCGGCCACATTTGCCGACCTGAGCCCGTTATTGATCGTGGAGCTCTTCGTGCTTAACGGCATCGTCGGCGTCGTCGCCGGAGAGCGGTATATGAAAGACGGGCTGGTGGCGGCGGCGGGCGTCCATTTCTGGGCGGATGTGGTCTTCCACGTATTGTGGGGATTGGTAGGGTAGCTTTCGATCACTATCTACTCTATCATCTTCGCCAGCCCGGCGTGTATCCCGTTCTATGTTCGGAAAAGGACCTGGATGCTTCACTCCGTTCAGAACGAAGGGTCTGATAGACAGCCGGGAGATTCTTCGCTGCGCTCAGAATGACACATCAATAAAGGAGCATGAAATGATTGCCAGCATTGCAGCCTGGATCAAGAAGCACCAACTGATCGCATTCTTCACCCTTTCCTACCTGATCGCGTATGCCGTAGCCTTTACCTACATCAATTTGCGCCCCGGCGAGCCGCTGCAGCCCTGGTCGCTGGCGTGGTTCCTGCAGATCTTCAGCCCGACCTTGAGCGCGCTGATCGTGGGCTCGATCAGCGGCGGGGCGCAGGAGGTCAAGCGCCTGCTTGCCGGCTACACCCGCTGGAAGGTGGGGGTATGGTGGTATTTTTGGGCGGCATTTCTCTTCCTTGGGCCGCTGGTGATCACGCTCACCTATAAGGCGTTGGGCAACTCCAGTCCAGGAATTCGTCCCGGTGAGACGATCGCCAGCATGGCAGGCATCATCCTGTTTACCCTGTTCTCCGGCCCGATCGCCGAAGAGCTGGGCTGGCGCGGCTTTGCCCTGCCGCGGCTGCAGGCGAAATTCAACGCCCTGGTATCCAGCCTGATTCTGGGGGTAATCTGGACCTTCTGGCACCTGCCGCTGTTCTACACGCCCGGCGCCACCCAGATGAGCATCCCGCTGCCAATTTACCTGGTGCTGGTGACCACGGTCACGGTCTATCTCACCTGGCTGTACAACAACACCCGCGGCAGCCTGATCATCACCATCCTGGCGCACTTCGCTTATAACATGACCGCTTTCCTGACCGGCACGCTGGGGCTGATGCCTGCCATGACCTTCTATATGATCGCCGGCAGCTTGCTGGGTTTGACTACCATTGCGGTGGTCATCATTTACGGGCCGCGCCATTTTTCGAAGAAGCCGCCTGCCGAATTGCCGCTGCATCCGGAGGCTGCTGCCCTGGCAACCGGCGACTGACCATCGATAACATACATCTCTTCGTTTCCAGCAGTTGGCGGCGCCGAAGAAGTCATCCGGAAGACAAAAAACCCCAAAGATTTTTGAAAACCTTTGGGGTTTGTATTAATTTGATATAATAACTCTATTAAGTCCTTTACGGCGCGCTGCGCTAACCCATATTCACACGTTCTACAACTGGATACTTCATTGAAGGAGATTGCTATGCGTAAACTGCTTCTACCCTTTCTGGCTGCAGCTTTGATTCTGGCGGCAGCATTTGGTGTGCTGCGCGTCGCGCGCGGTCAGGCGACGCTGGGGCAAGACGGCGGCGTGCTGCTGAAAGCCGAGACCCAGGATGGGAACTCACGCGAAATCACTGCCCCGCAGGGCGCGGCGCTGGAGACTTTCAACCCCGACCAGCCGGACATCAGCTTTATCGACTCGCCCACCGCCGCCTGCGTGCAGCCCGACCCGGCAAAGAACGAATGCTTCATCAACTGGTATTATCTGTCAGTCAGCGCTGACCCGAGCTACATGATCACTATGACTGTAATGTTGAACGATTTCGGTTTCGTGGCGCGCTACCACGGCTTTTTCCAGACCAGCATGTATGCCCCACACACGATGAACCCGCTGGGCTATAAAGTGGCCTGCGGGGCGCTGGGTTCGGGCGGACAACCGCAATGGGGTAAAGCCTATGGCTACACCATCCGCGCCCGCGACTCAGCTAATTTGGGATCTGCCAACTACGGCACCGTCTACTGCCCTGCATACACACCCTGATCGCGAGGCAGCAGATATGTCTCCTCCGAAACGAATCAGTCTACTTTTTCTGGCGCTCCTGGCGGGGCTTCTTGCCGCCTGGGGGATCGCCGGCGCGGCTCCGGCGTTGGGCGCTCTGTCCGCACCCGGCGC
>JBGSTO010000006.1:0-47970 GCA_041736465.1 Anaerolineales bacterium
GCCGGCACGCCGCCATCGAACTGCACGCCCAGCGGGCCGTCGTAGAAGTACAGGTCATCCAGCACGCCGGGGATCTGCAGGGCGGTGGCGTCGATCACCTTGCCGGCGGCGTTGAAGGCCACCACAGCCACCTGGCCTTTGAGGATATCGGGCACTTTGGGCAGATCGGCGGCGTCCAGCTTCAGGGCGCTGTAGCCGCTCAGGTGCGGGTATTTGAGGCTGACCGCCTCGTCTTGAGCGCTATCCGCAAAGCTGAGCGGGATGGATTCGCCGCCGGAGATGGCGCCGGGGGAGAGTTCCAGGCTGCCGTCCGGCGAGTAGTACAGGGCGAAGGTCTCGCCGTTTTTGGGCTCGCTGACGCGCCAGGCGATGGTATCCGCCAGCACCCAGTGCGCCTGGGCTTTGCGCAGGTCGCCGCGCGGCGAGCCTTCGGAGCTGACCAGCAGTGCGTGGGTGGCGGGGGTATAGCCGAAGTACATCTCCTGGTTGTCTGCCGGCACGGTAAAGGAAACTGGCTCGCCGTTCAGGTCGCCGCCCGCGCCGTACACTTCGTCGAAAGACTCATTGATCGCCACACGCGCGGAATACGTCCCAGCAGGGATAGCGCTGGTGGAGAAGGCGTACACGCCGTCGCCGTCGGGGTCCTGCAGCCAGGAGCGCAGGCAGCCCGGGTCGTCGTTATTGCTGCAGCCCAGCGCCTGCTGGAAATCGCCGATGACGGTGGCGATGACGCTGTTGTGGCTGTCGGTAGCCCAGTGGGTGGCATGGTCGTAGTAGAATTTGACTTCGGTGGGCTGGTCGACCACCAGGGGGATGTCGGCGCCGTTGTTTTGAGCGTTCAGGCCGTAGTTCTCGCCCCAGGATTTGTTGAGCGCCACTTTATAGCGCCCGCCGCGCCCGTCCTGGTCGTTGCCGGGCTGGATCAGGAATGTTCCCTGCCAAACGCCGTCTTCGGCATCGAAGACCAGGGCGGTCAGTTCGCATTCGGGCTGCCAGTCGCCGGGGCAGCCGATCTCGGATTGGTGCGTGCCGGGCACGCCGGCGAACTCGGGCTGCTCGAGGTCCTGGGCGAGGGCGGGAACAGGGGCGGAGAGGGGGATGGAGATAAGGCTGAAGAGCAGGCTGAAGAGGGCGAGCAGGGGGAAGATTTTGGAGGAGGGTTTCATTTTGGCTCCGAAGAGGGGAGGAAATTAACCGCCAAGACACGAAGGACGCGAAGGAAAATGCACCAAAGGCTGCTTAAGATTTTCTTTGCGGGTTTGCGGCTTTGCGTGAGGAGGCATATTTGTGATTCTTTACACTGAGATGATTTTACCGCAGAACAATATCCTGCGTCCCCTTTCAAACATCAGCTTCTGTTCCGCCTACCCATTTCCAACTCGCTGGATCCCAGGCTCCGCTGGCTGTCCCGGATAGAATTGGGTTAAGGAAATTCTGGGCAGCCTGAACCGCATCGTCAAACTTCAAAAACGGAAAATCAAGGTTTCTGGTAAATTGATTGAACCCCGGCCTCCAACTTATAGGAATTTGATCCAGATGAGCCGGCAAGGCATCTCCCCGAACGTCAAATACAGCCCGGATGGCAGCAAGCAACCGCTCTGCCCGCAAATCCGCATTCATGTGAGCTAAGAGCAAGATATCAACCAAATCCTTAATCCGGCTGGTTTCGGTGATTCTTGGGCGAACCAGCGCATGCAGCTTCTCGGCAATATGCTGGGAAACAGGGTAACAGGGAATCGGCGAGGCTGGTATCTCTGCAA
Organism: Anaerolineales bacterium; assembly: GCA_041736465.1. Classification (GTDB taxonomy): domain Bacteria; phylum Chloroflexota; class Anaerolineae; order Anaerolineales; family UBA4823; genus JAJUJL01. Next base: position 1,761 of record JBGSTO010000006.1, read on the forward strand.
AAGACAAATAGGCTGGCGGAGTCAGGTATTCAATCGGTTCAACGACAGGATCATCCAATCCAATATCGATGTGGAATCGTTCAAACACCCGCCCTGCGAGTCTGGCTGTACATTGGAAACGAACGGCTGAACCTGCATTGATTTCCTGCTCGGTACGCTCGATATAAAATTCGAAGTGATCCCCCAGGCTCTGATGAATCACTTCAAGCAGAGACTCTGCAACATTTTCTAGAGAAATGTTCTGAGCGAGCAGGTCGATATCCTGGGTTGTGCGGGCATTTTCGATGCGCAGTTGAAGTGCATAACCTCCCTTCAGTATCCAGCGATCGTCCAGCCGAGCCATGAATCTTTCGAAAACGATCATTTTACGCACCCACGGAATGCGATGGTGAGGGTATTTGGTTCGAATGCGGTCTTCTAGTGCCTGGCGGAATGAACTGGGAGATGAAAATTTCATAGATTAACTTCTCCTATTACCCCGCTCACAAACTTCTGGATTCTTTCGGGACGGTTCTCGGCCTGGGCAAGGAGCTTTTGCCTTGTTGTCATACCGCGATTAAGAGCCTGAATAATGGCAAGCCTGATTTGCTCATCAGCAACGTGTGCAAAGGCGCAATCAGCAATCGTCTTCTCCACCGTTGTGATTGGCAGACCCTCAAAATAGGTTTTATCTTCCGGGTTGATCCGGATGGTGTGGACACGCACGCCGGGTCTGCGCCGGGAGCTGCTGGGAGGCAGGATCAGGTGAATTGCATCGGGGATAATATCCGAGAAATCATAAACGTACAGGGCTGTTTGGAAACCAACAATTGCCTGCGAACCGGCATTCAGCACCGCGATATGGATTTCTTCAAACCGGCTGGCTGGAAATTGCACAAAACGATAGACTCCCCAGCCGGCTTTATTGAATTTTCCGCGATTCACTTCCCGGTAAATTTGACTGCGCCTGAGGCCGATCTCATGAGCCTGGGCAAGCGAAAAATATCCCGCCTGATCTTCTGCTATCTGATAAAGTTCAAATTCCAGTTCTGGTTTCATCAAGTTAATATGTGCATAATGGATACAAATTTGTACTCGTTATGCACATATTATAGCATAGTAACAGCGTACCGCTTGCAAATCCGGGGCGGAGTCTCTATAATGGCGCGATGCAAATACGGCGGAGTGTGGGTTTGCTGCTGGTATGGGTGGCTTTGATGCTGGCTGGGATGGCGTGCAACCTGCCAGTGCGGCGGCAGGCGGCGCTGGCAGTCACGACCGCGCCGGTTGTTCTCGAGGCGAGCAGCACCCCCTCGCCCAGCCCGCTGCCACCCACGCCGCCGCCAACAGGCACGGCAGCGCCTTCCCCCACGCATACGCTCACGCCCACCCCGACCGAGACCGGCACGCTTACGATAACCTCCACCTATTCGATTTTACGCGGCAAGGTGCTGGAGCGCGCCAACTGCCGCTACGGGCCCGGGGCGACCTACCTGTACAAGTACGGGCTGGTGCCGGGCAGCAACCTGGAGGTGTTTGGGCGCAACGATCTGGGCACGTGGATCCTGATCCGCGCCATCGGCGGCACCAACCCGTGCTGGGTGAAGGCGTCTTTGATGGAGCTCAAAGGGGACGTGATGAGCATCCAGCCGACGTACATCCCGCTGCCGCAGTCGCCGTACTATGGCCCGCCGACAGGCGTCTGGGCGGGGCGGCGCGGGGAGGAGGTGGTGGTCACCTGGGATGCGGTGGGCTTCCGCGCCGGCGACGATACCGCCTCACCGCCGTACCTGGTGGAGGCCTGGGTGTGCGTGCAGGGGGCGCAGGTGTTCATGCCGGTGGGCTCCTATGCCACGATGGTCGCCATCCGGGATGAGGCCGGCTGCGCAGAGCCTTCGCACGGGCGGCTGTTCACGGTGGAGAAGCACGGTTATTCGCGCTGGATAGAGATTCCATGGCCTACCCCCTCTACCCCCTCCCAGCCTCCCCCATTTTGAGTACAAAATGGGGGAGGGAAAAAGCGGAGTCTGCAGCCGCATTTCCCGTTGAGGCGCAAAATGGGGGAGGGGAAACACATTTCCCTCCCCCAAAATCGTCTTTTGATTTTGGGGGAGGGTCAGGGAGGGGGTTATGCTGCCGACTGCAGAAATGCCACCAGGTCCTGGTGGAGCTGGCGCAGGGAGGGGAGATGGATATACATCATGTGCCCGGCAGGATAGTCTGCCATGGTGACGTTGTCCAGGTAGCTGCCGTCCAGGCCCAGGTGGTTGAGGGTGTAGCGCGTGGCCTGGTAAGGGGTCGCCAGGTCGAAGTAGCCGTTGGCGACGAATACCTTCAGGTAGGGGTTGAAGGCCATCGCCCGGCGCAGGTCTTCTGCCACGTTCACATAGCGGTTCTGGTAGGTTTCATAGCCCCATTTGGTATACAGCGGCGCCAGGATGGCGTAGGACATGTCGCTTTCGAATTTTAGCTCGGCGCGCATGTAGTGGTTCAGGGCGGCGGTGTAGGCGCCCTGCACGGCGGACATGCTGGGGTCGAACTCGTAGAACTCACCCGCCTGGTCGCGGTCCTTGCCGGTAAAGCGGCTGTCGATGCGCCCGACGGTCTTGCCCTGCTCGCGCAGCAGCTCTTTGCAGAAGCGGTGGATGTTGATGCGCAGACCGGTGCGGTTGATATAGGCTTCGGAGAGACCGGTGTAGCGCGCCAGGCGGGCGGCGACCTTAGCGCGCTGCTTTTCCGGCAGGGAAGCGCCCTGCATCAGCGCCAGGGTATACTCGTTCATCGCAAATTCTTCGACTTCCCGGAGAGTCTTGTGCAGGTCGGCCTGCAGCCCGGCGTCCAGGCGCTTGTGGTACCAGGCGGTGGCGGCGAAGGTGGGCAGGAAGAGGATGTAGGGGATGTCGTTGCCGGCGCCGAACACGATGGTCTGGAAATCCAGTACCACCGAGACCAGCATGATGCCATTCAGGAACATGCCGTACTGCTGGTGCAGAAACGCCGAGAGACCAGCCGCGCGGGTGGTGCCGTAGCTTTCGCCGATCAGGAACTTGGGCGAGGCCCAGCGCTGGTTGCGGGTGGCGTACAGGCGGATGAATTCGCCGACCGACTCGATATCTTTCTTGATATTGTGAAACTCGTCTGCCTTCTCGCCCGGCACCGCCCGGCTGTAGCCGGTGCTGACCGGGTCGATAAACACCAGGTCGGTGTGCTCCAGCAGGGTGAATTCATTGTCCACCAGGCGGTAGGGCGGCGAGAAGGGGCGCCCCTCTTCGTCCAGCAGCACGCGTTTCGGACCCAGCAAGCCCAGGTGCAGCCACACCGAAGACGAGCCCGGCCCGCCGTTGAAAGAAAAGGTGAGCGAGCGCCGGCTTTGATCTTCCACACCGTCCAGTGTGTAGGCGATGTAGAAAATGGTGGCTTTGGGCTTCTCGCCTTTTTCCTGGTCCTCCTCTTTGAGAATGATCGTCCCGGCAGTCACGGTATAGGCAAGCGTTTTGCCGTCAACCGTTATGGTGTGCTGGGTTACCGAGGTTTGTTCTTTGGGTTCGGGCTTTTCATTTTTCTTGGTTTCTTCGGGTTTGGCTTTCTCTTCTTCGCTCATGGGTGAGGGGTCCCTTTCTGCCGCCAATTCTACCCCAAGAAAGCCTCTGCCTGCCTATGCTGTTTCCAGGCCGCGATCATAAAAAAACTCCCGCAGGTATAAAGCCTGCGGGAGGCGGCGGTCAGGACGTTCAACTCGACGCTCTCGGTTGGGTCATCCAGCGCAGCCTGCCGGGCAGGCGCAGCCCCAATCCCCGGCGAGCCAGGAGCAGGCTGCCCACCAGCACCAATCCCCAACCGGCGATCAGGAAGGCGTTGTGCCAGACGTCGGCGTAGTTCACATCGCCCCAGGTGTGGGTCGGGCCGGCCCAATACTGCACGCTGAGCACCGCCGCGCCCGCCATGATGGCTGCCAGCCCGCCGCCTGTGCCCGAAGCGCTGCCGGCTTTGGAGTAATCTACCATCTGGCGCAGCCCCGGCAGGCGAAACAGCAGGAATACTGCCAGGGTGATCAGGGTGGTGTACACCACCGCATCCACCGGCATGGATTTGCCCCGCAGCAGGCGCGAAACGATCATATGCACGGCGCCCACCGCCACGCCAGCCAGCAGGGTGACCAGGGTGTAGCGGTAGGCGTTGGAACGCCCTTTGACCAGCAGCACAACGGCGCGCACGCCCATGACGCCGATTGCCAGCGTGACCAGCACGAAGAGGATGTACAGCCATTTGTAGGGTGCGATGGGCGCCATGCTCGGACCGAATTTCTCGGCTGCCAGGGCGACACAGGTGGTGCCAGCGCCGCTCATCAGGGTGAACACGGCGGTCAGCCCCATCAGGACAATGCCTGCAATGCGCAGAAGTTTTGCAAGCACACTATCATGAGACATATGCTCTCCTTTCTTGATGTGTGTTCATGTGAACCGCGAAGAAAAAGATCAACACAAAGGTCACAAAGGAGACGCAAAGTCCACAAAGGTTGTTATTCAAAATCTTAGCGCTCTTTGTGTTCATCCTTTGTGGTCTTTGTGTTTCAGTCTTTTTCCTAAGCGTCATCGCGGCATGGTTATTTACTTTGCGTGGCCCATAGTTTGCAGTCAGCTTTTTGATCTGTCATTTCATAGGGCCTCGATCACCAGCAGCAGCATGGTGCTCAGCATGTAGAGCGAGGCAAATTTGAACAAACCGAAGTTCAGACGCTCGCTGGGACGGAGGGCGCTACGCAGTGCAAACAGCAGCAGCCCGGAGGAAAGCACGCCGATCAGGCGCAGGTAGCCGATCTCCATACCGATGCCCAGGGCGGCTGCGCCGAGAGCAAGCGCCTGCAGCACGCTGGAGGCAGCGATGATGAGACGCGTGGTGCGGAAACCGTACACTGCCGGGAAGGTCGGGATGCGCGCCGCCTGGTAATCTTCGTGATAGCGCATGCTGAAGGTCAGGATATGGGTCGGTATCCAGAACAGCACCGACAGACCGAGAGCAACCCCGATCCAATCCAGCCCGCCCAGACCCAGGGCGCGCCCCGCCAGCACCGGCATGCCGCCGGAGATGCCGCCCCACAGCACCGACCAGGGAGTGCGCCGCTTCAACCACAGGGTGTAGACGACCACGTCGCAGAACAACCCGGCAAAGACGATCGCGCCGTACAGCGCGTCCATTGCCAGCGCCCAGCCTACGCCCAAAGCAGACAATCCCAACCCCAGGATCAGCGCTTCGCGGGGCGTCACCTTGCCCGCAGGCAGCGGTCGCCAGCAGGTGCGCTTCATCCGGGCATCGATATCGCGGTCGTACCACATGTTCAGCACGGTGCTGCCACTGACCGCCAGGAACAGGCTGCCCGCCAGCCCCAGCAGCGTGCTCCAATGGATGACGGGGCAGCGCGCGCTCATGAAGCCTGCCAGTCCGGTCGCCAGCAGCAGACCGGTTTGCAAGCTCTTGAGCAGAGGCCAGTATTTGCCCCACGCCGCTCTCACTTGAGCACCTCACGCGCGCAGCGAAACCCAACTGCCGGGCTGTAGTATTCCGGCCCGGCGCTGTTGCGCGTCCAAACGCGCAGGTTGTAGGCATAGGTATCCTTGCTGCCGCCGCGCAGGTAGCGGTAGTGCTGCTTCTCGTATACGTTGCCCATCCACTGCCAGACGTTGCCCGCCATGTCATACAGCCCGTACGGGCTGGGCGAGTCGAGCGTAGCATAGCCGTCGTAGGTTCCGCCGTTGTAGAAGCCGGCCGGTGAAGTGCTGCCGCCCTTGCCCGAGAACTTCTCGAACAGGTCGAAGCTGGAGTAGTAGTTGGCGTTGCCGCGCTGGATCTCGTCCCCCCACGGGAAGGCGCGCCCGTCGCTGCCGCGGGCGGCTTTTTCCCACTCGATCTCGCCAGGCAGGCGCCAGCCATAATACTGGCAGTAAGCGTTTGCCCCAAACCAGGTCACCAGCGTCATGGGATGGTTGGCATAGGCAGGCTGGGCTGCGAAAGCTGTCCCATCGTAGGAAAGGCGCAGCCCGGGGTCGTCCAGCGGCACGTGCAGATAGTCGCCGGCTTTGATCTCGATCTCGTGCTCGTAGGCGTGGAACTCGTCCCCGGGGTAGTAGCCCAGGATGCGCTGCCCGTCGAGTTTGAGCGCCCCGTCTGCCAGAGCAGCATTAAGGTAAGCGGCAAATTGGGCATTGGTCACGTCGGTGACCATGACCTCGTAGTCGTAGTCCACCAGGGTTTCATGGTTGTGCTGCCCGTAGAGGAACTCACCCTGCGGCACCAGCGCCCAGGCTTCGGAGTCCACGCCGGTAGCGATGCCCGGTAGCGGCGAGGAGGCCGGCGCGGCGCAGCTCGCAAGCAGGAAGGCGGTCAACAGCAGGAGGGGTAATCGAGTTTTCATCGCTCCAACCTCCGCCGGTCATCCCCAGAAACCGGCAGCGGCCTGGAGTAGACCTCCGGCAGCACTTCCTCCACGCCCGACTCGACCAGCTCCTGCGACCAGCGTCCCTTGCTTTGGAACAGATCAAAAAGTCGCCACAGCAGGAAGAGCGCCAGCACCAGCAGCACCAGCGCCAGCCCCAGGTCGGCGAAGAGCATCGTCCAGTTGACCAGCGGCTGCTGCACCGACTCACTGACGAACAGGCGCTTCATCGAGAAGACCGTCACCGAGGCGAAAGCGATGTCGGAGCCCAGGATCACCAGCCAGCCGAACCAGCGGCGCAGCCTGCCTTTCAAGCCCGCCATATCCACAAAGTAGAACAGGATGATCGTGGCGATGATGCCGGACAGGATGTGCCAGTGACCGGTGAGGGTGATGCGCTCCTCGCGGTGGGGCCAGACGCGGAAGATCTCGTCCAGGCGCACCGCCATGAAGATGCCCACTCCGCTGACGGTGAAGTTCATGAACACCATCTGCCAGGTGGCGCCGAATTTGACCGGATCGTGCAGCAGCGCCTGGATTTTCTGCAGCAGGCTGGCTTTTTGAATACCCTGCTCTGCCAGGCGGTCGCGGATCAGCTTGTCCCAGCCGTAGATCACCAAAAACAGCGCCGCCAGCAGCACCAGCACCGAGCCGACGTAGATGATGGTATGCGCCCATTCCACCACCACCACCGACCAGGCGCCGATGGAGATCACGATCGTGCCCAGGATCATCATCGGCATGGCGATCTTGTGAAAGATGCCCTTGAAGTCGTACCACTTGCCGATAATCAAAGCCAGGGCGATGGCAATCAGGGTGAGCATGATGTGCAGGTGCCCGATGATGGAATTCTGCAGCACAGTCTTCTCCGGCAGGCGGATCAGGTCTTCTGCCAGGAAGGTCTCGTGCCCGTTGCCCCAGTAGGAACCGGTGACCGCACCGAAGACCGCCGAGCCCAGGGTGGCGACCGCCATGACGAAGAACGCCAGGCGCTCCAGATCTAGCCCGCCCGGGGTGTGGGCGTAGGGCGAGCCTTTGGGCAGGCGGTATTCCTTGCGCCAGGGCCACAGCGCCGCTGCCAGCAGTAGCCCGGAGAAGAAGACCAGCGACAGTCCCAGCAGGTACACGCCGTGGAAGGCGAAGTTGTGCCCAAAGTAGCCGAAGCCCAGGCCGAAGATCATGGCGATCAGGTAGCCGAAGGTGATGGTGGCGTTGATGGTGCGCTGCTCGTGGCGCTTGACCGGCAGCAGGTCGGTGATGAAGTAGGTCTCGATGGCGACCACTGCCATGGCGATGGTGTGGTAGAGCAGGATGATGCGCCCTTCGCGTTCGGCTTCGACCATGCGCATGCCCAGGGTGCGCACTACCACGTCCCGCACACCCCATTCCATCATTGGCCCGGAAAGCATGCCCCAGATGGCGGTCACCAGCGAGATCATGGCGATGGCGACCAGCGCCAGGCCCTTGGTGGAGCGGAAGAGGTAGTCGAAGCGTTTTGCCAATGCTGACACTGGGTGGTCTCCTGTGTGGTGGTTGTCACCCTGAGGGAGCGTCCTTTGCGACCGAAGGGTCTCTGCGGCGGGCTGGCGAGATCCTTCACTTCGTTCAGGATGACAGATGCTGCTTACCTGTCACCCTGAGGGAGCGTCCTTTGCGACCGGAGGGTCTCTGCGGCGGGCTGGCGAGATCCTTCACTTCGTTCAGGATGACAGATGCTGCTTACTTGTCACCCTGAGGGAGCGTCCATTGCGACCGGAGGGTCTCTGTGGCGGGCCGAAGAGATCCTTCACTTCGTTCAGGATGACAGTACGTGCGTCACCTAATTGTTGCATAAAACCGCCCGACAATCTGTGACAAATATCACATGCTGACAAAACTGTATAGATGAATTTCTACAGCGGTTAAATAAAACTGCCGCCTGATCCCAGGATCAGGCGGCAGCCGGAGTGGACATAGAAAAGGGTGAACGCCTTTCAGTGCTGCTTACAGGCCCAACAAACGACTGATGCTGCCGCTGAACAGGATGCCGGCAGCCATCAGCAGACCGGAAAGCAGGTGCAGCTGGATGGTCGCCACGTTGGCGCGCACCAGCGAACGGCGGGCGTACTCGCGCACGATCACCCGGCTGGCATAGATCGCTAGCGGCAGCCCGCCCAGGATGAGCAGCGAGCCGATGGGCAGGGCGCTTACCAACGCCAGGTAAACCGCAATGCCAAAGGCGGTGATCATCAGCAGCGGGTAGCCCCAGCGGGCGCGCTCGCGGCCCAGGGCGACCACCAGGTTGATCTTGCCGGTAGCCTTATCCGACTCTTCGTCGGGGAACTGGTTGATCCACAGAATGGCGGTGGTCAGCAGGCCGATCGGCGCGCCGAGCAAGAAATCGATCAACGCCACCTGCCCGGTCAGGGCATACACCGTACCGGCAACTGCCAGCGGGCCGAAGTTCAGGCCGATCAGCAGCTCGCCCAAACCGCGACGGGCGACCAGGCGCAGGGGCGGGGCGGTGTAGAAGAAGGAGGAGAAGGCGCCGAACAGGCCGAACAGCAGCACCGCCGGCGAGCCGGTCAGCGCCAGGTAAATGCCCAGCCCGGCAGACAACAATAAGGATACCGATGCGACGCGGAACAGGGCAGTCTCCGAGATCAGCCCCAGCTCGATGGAGCGGCTGCCGCCGGTGTAGGGCAGGAAATAGGCGTTGTTCTGGCGGTCAGTGCCGCTGCGCCAATCGAAGTAGTCGTTGAAGGTGTTGGCGGCGACATGCATGGCGATGCCGGCAAACAGCGCCAGGAAGAAGCGTCCCCAGGGGAAGGGGGTTGCCAGTCCGCTGGCGGCGACCCAGGCGGCGCCGATCAGGATCGGGACGATGACGGCGGTCAGGAACGGCGCCCGGGTGATGACCAGCCAGGAAAAGATGCGCGTCATGGTGCTGATCTTGGGCGCCACCTGGCGCACGTCGGCGCCGGAGAGCGCTTCGCTCACACCGCAGTAGCCGATCTGCACGCCGTTTTTGAAGGTGGGGGTGATGCGCACGCGCGCCGCAACGGGCGTGCCGTCCTTGCGCAAGAAGACGGTCTCGGACACGAACTCGCCTTCCTTGGTGGCGGTAGCCAGCCAGGTGGGCACGTGCTCGAGCACCGTCAGACCAGGCGAGAACAGCGATACGCGCTTCTTGCCGATCACCTCCTCGGCGCGGTAGCCGAAGATCTGCTCGGCGCCCTGGTTGTAGGTTTCGATGCGCCCTTCCATATCGCAGGTGATCACGCTTTTAGGTTGTGGTTCTTTCACTTTGGGCCTCCAGTAAAAAATAATTAAGTCTTATAAAGGGGTGTATTATCGACTAATTATACCAAAAATATCTTGTATTTGGTGAATTTCTTCACACCATGCCAATGCGAACGGCTGCTATCAGATTTCCTTCCCCCACAGACCATAGCCCGCATTGCGGCGGGCTTCGCGCATCTCGTGCTGCTCGTGGATCTCCTGCACGTGCTGCACTTTCTCGGCAATGGCGGCTTCCAGCCACAGGCGGCCCTTCTCGGCGGTGGCATGGCTGCCGGCGCCGTACGCCCCGGCGATGGAATCGTCGTCCCAGGGCGGGTTGGCGACCAGCGCGCCGCCTTCGACCCAGTCCATGAAGTAGGATGGAGTGGTAACGAAATCGACGTCATCCACCACCCGCTCCATATGCACCAGCTCGGGGCGCAGGTGCAGCACCAACGAGGTTTCCAGCTCGCAGGCGTGCCCCATCCCGCCAATGGGAGAAGTGCGGTGGCGTTCCAGCGCAGCGGCGCCGTCGGGTCCGGAGAGGTAAAGCCAGGCGGTGGCGCAGAAGATGCGCCGCCAGCGCTCGCCGGAATATTTGACCACATTCACCAGGAAGGAGCAGTTGCCGCCGTGCCCGCTCAGCAGGTAGAAGCGATCGAAGCCGCGCGCCACCAGGACACGCACCACATCCAGGTAGAAGTCTTCGAATGCCCGGCCCCCGGCGTTGAACGTGCCGGCAAACGAGGCGCGGTGAGTGCTCACGCCGTAGGGCATCACCGGCAGGCAAACTGTGCTCTGCGACGCCACCTGGGCTGTACCCTGCGCCACCGCCTCGATGCAGATCGTATCCACCGATAGTGGCAAATGGTAGGCGTGCTGCTCGGTGTGACCGATGGGCAGCAGCACCACCTTATCCCGCCCGGCATCTTCCGGCAGAGTGAAGCGCCCGACCTGTCGATCGGAAGCAGGCTGGGGGAGGCGGATCTGCGCTGCCCCCAACCCCAAATCGACTGCCTGCGGTGTGAGGGCGTACACGCGGCTGAAACCATCGTCGCGTATGCTGTCTAAAAGATTGGCAAGATACGCCGCCAGGTATGGTTCGGCTACCTCCAGCCCGGAGCCCCTCCAGCCGTACGGGAAAGCCGGCAGCAGGGCGATGCGCTCCGGGCTGCCCAGCGCTTCAGCCAGGCGATCCAGGGAATAGCCCGCCCCCAGGGGCAGCACCAGCGGCAGATCGCGCCGCAGCGAGGCCACTTCTGGCCAGGTCAATTCATCGAAGTTGAAGAAATGGGTCATATTGTTCTTATATCGTATTGTTGGAACTTTGAACAGGGAAGACAAATCGGCATAATTTCTCTTACACTCCACCGGTTTATACTGTAAAATGAATGTACAACTTCATATTACAAAGTGAAACCAGGCTATCGATTGGATAGGCTGTTAGGACCGTCTCCAGCCAAAGTGCTGGTTCGAAACAATTGTTTGGTCTCTGGAGGAGAGTATGCACACTCGATTCACTTTGTCAATCCTGATCGCCGCCGCCCTGATCCTGGGAGCCTGCGGTCCCACCCCAACCGCATCCCTGCCCGCGCAAGAGCCTGAAACCACCCAGGCGCCCGCTATCACCGAAGCACCGCCACCGCCTGCGGAGCCATCCGTGCTGCGCGTGGGCTGGGCAGGCAGTCCCGACACGCTCAATCCAGGCACCGGCCTTCTGGCCGAGTCGTATACGCTCTACGGCCTGGTGTACGACACCATGTACCAGTATGATCTGGATGGTGCGTACAGCCTGCGCCTGGCGCAGAGTGCGGACGTCTCCGATGATGGGCTGGTGTGGACCTTTACCCTACGTGATGGGCTCAAATTTCACGATGGCACGCCGCTGACTGCCGACGACGTGGTCTTCTCATACCAGCTTTACCAGGTGACCGAAGACTTCCCCTACATGCCCGGCTACACTACCTATTTCGAGTCCATAGAAGCCAAATCGCCAAGCGAAGTGGTGATCACCCTGAGCGAACCGGTTCCCAACATGGAGGCCTCGCTGATCTACCTGTTTATCCTGCCCAAACACATCTGGGAGGGTGTGGAAAACCTGGCGGAGTTCGAGAACCTGGAGATGATCGGCAGCGGCCCGTTCAAGCTGGCTGATTACCAGCAAAATGAGTTCGCCCGCCTGGAAGCGGTGAAGGATCACTTCTACCAGCCCAAGGTGGACCAGATCGTGTTCCAGACTTTCGAGAACCAGGATGCCCTGGTGCAGGCCATCCGCACCGGGCAGGTGGACATGATCACCGAGATGCCCAGCACAGTGGTTGAGGCGCTGCGCGGGACAGAGAACGTAGAAGTGGTGACCGGCGTGCCCCTGGCGCCCGACATCGCCGATATCATTATCAACCAGGCCGACCCGGAAACCTGCCCCGTCGATGACGGTGGGGTGTGCTCCGGCAACCCGGCCCTGCGCGAGGTGAAGTTCCGCCAGGCGCTGGCCCACGCCACCGATAAGCAGAAAATCATCGAGGTGGTGCTGCTGGGCCTGGGCGATCCCGGTCTGACCCTGGTGGCGAACAGCCTGACACAGTTCTACAACGACCAGCTCGAGGACTATACCTACGATCCTGCGCTGGCGAACCAGATGCTGGACGAGGCCGGCTTCCCAGACAGCGATGGCGACGGTGTGCGCGAGCTGCCGGATGGCACGCCCATCAACCTGCGCCTGAACTACCCCAGCGACAGCACCACCGCCCCGCGCACTGCCGAGCTGCTCAAAGAGATGTGGGCGGAAGCCGGGGTGGCGCTGGAGATCCAGCCGCTCGACCCGGATACACTCAGCTCGGTCTGCTGCCCGACCTTCGACTTCGACATTCTCATCTGGGGCTGGGGGTCCGATCCCGATCCGGGCTTCATGCTCAGCGTGCATCTCACCGACGAAATCCCCTCCGGCTTGAGCGAGACAGGCTACTCCAACCCGGAGTTCGACGAGCTGTATGCGCAGCAATCTACAGAGCGCGACCCGGAGAAGCGCCGGGAGATCATCTTCAAGATGCAGGAGATCCTGCTGCGGGATGTGGTATACATCGTGCCCTTCTACGCCCAGGCCGTGCAGGCTTACCGCGCGGACACCTTCACCGGATGGATCACCGATGCCCCCAAGCTCTCCCTGGAAGATGTAAGCTCGCTGGTAAAGGTCGAGCCGGTCAAGTAAGCTGAGATCAGCTTACCCCAATCACATCGCATACGCGATCTGGAGGGCGAAGACGCCCTCCAGATCGCTCAAACCCAACAGCCCGGAGGCTGTATTGAAACGTTACCGCTACCTGGTCAAGAAGGTCGGCTGGGCGCTTTTCACCATATTCTTTGTCATCGTACTGAATTTCTTTTTATTCCGCATCTTGCCGGGCGACCCGGCACGGGCCGGGATTCGAGACCCGCGCCTGACGCGCCAGGCGGTCGAGGCCATCCGGGTGCGCTTCGGGCTGGACAAGCCGGTCATCAACTGCTTTCAATCGCTGAACCCATTGAAATTCGGCTCGTGCACCGTCAACCCGCTGGAAACACAGTTCTTCATTTACGCTGCCAACCTGTTCCGCGGCGAATTTGGCATCAGCTACCACTCCAACCGCCCGGTGAGTACACTGATCGGCGAGCGGTTGTTGAATACACTGCTGTTGATCGGCGTTGGGCAGATCCTGGCGATCATCCTGGGCATCGCGCTGGGCGTGGCAGCCGCCTGGAAGGCACGCACCCCGATCGATTACAGCGCGCTGATCTTCAGCCTGTTTGCCTGGAGCCTGCCGACCTTCTGGCTGGGGATCGTGCTGCTCTTCTGGGGCAGCGCCATCGGCCTGCCGGTGGGCGGTAAAGCCACACCAGGGCTGGGCTACTTGCCTCCCGCCGAGCAGGCGCTGGATGTCGCCCGCCACATGATCCTGCCCACCCTGACCTATACGATCGTGTTCCTGGGCGAGTACATGCTGGTGATGCGCTCCAGCCTGCTGGACGTGCTGTCTGAAGATTACATCCTGACGGCCAAAGCCAAAGGTCTGAGCGCTTTCCAAATCCTGAAAGACCATGCCTTGAAGAACGCCATGCTGCCCATGGTGACGATCATTGCCATCAACCTGGGCTTCACCGTAGCCGGCGCGCTGCAGATTGAAACCGTGTTCTCGTGGCCCGGATTGGGTTTAGCGATTTACGAATCAGTCGGGCGGCGAGACTTCCCTGTTTTGCAGGGCGCCTTCCTGTTGATCGCTGTCAGCGTGATCTTTGCCAACTTGTTCGCCGACCTGCTGTACTCCTACCTGGACCCGCGCGTGCAAACCGAGTAGTACATGGCAGCCGTACTTACCCCCCAACCCCTGGTCATCTCCTCGCCAATCCAGTCATTCTGGCGCACTTTCCGCCAGAATCGCATGGGCATGGTCGGCCTGATCATGCTCACCACGATCATCACCGTGGCAGTGCTGGCGGATGTCATCGCCCCTTACCCACCTTCGGCGCCCACCGACACGCTGGCCGGCGACATCTACAACCCGCCCAGCAGCCAGCACTGGCTGGGCACCGACGATGCCGGCAAAGACGTGTTTTCCAACTTCATCTTCGGGGCGCGGGTGTCGCTGATCGTGGGCTTCTTCGCCTCGCTGATCTCGATCTTTATCGGTGGTGTGTCGGGGATCGTGTCCGGGTATTTCGGCGGACGGGTGGACAACCTGGTGATGCGCTTCACCGACATTATGCTGGTGATTCCCGACCTGCCCCTGATGGTGGTCATCGTGGCGCTCACCAAGCCCAGCCTGATGAACATCATCTTTGTGATTGGGCTGCTGGGCTGGACCACCACAGCGCGCATCGTGCGCTCGCAGACCCTGGCGGTGAAATCGCGCAAATTCGTGCTGCGGGCGCGTGCCATCGGTTCTGGCGAAGCGCACATCATCCGCCGGCACATCCTGCCGCTGGTCACACCGCTGCTGAGCGTCAACGCAGTGCTGGTGGTTTCCCTGGCAGTGCTGAACGAGAGCACACTCTCATTCCTCGGACTCGGCGACCCAACCACGCTCTCCTGGGGACAGATGCTGAACTTTGCCTTCGCCCGCGGGGCGATGAGCGTAGGCGCCTGGTGGGCGTTAGCCGTGCCCGGCTTTGGCATCGTGTGGGTGGTGTTGGGGCTGACCCTGTTTGGGCAGGGGCTGGAGCAGGTGCTCAACCCGCGCCTGGAATTCCACCACCTGACCCCCGGGCTGGAGCCGCTGAACAGCAGCGTGAAAGAACCAACCAGGGCAAGCGCCTCCGGCGAAGCGCCTATTTTGGAAGCTACCGGCGTTTCCGTGGATTACGTAACCCCCGCCAAGCCGGGCGCGCCCTCCGGGGCGCACTCGACCTTGCGGGTCGCCGCGCACGCCGTCCACCAGGTATCTTTTACCCTGCAGCGAGGCGAGATGCTGGGCCTGGTCGGCGAGAGCGGCTGCGGGAAAACCACCCTCATGCTGGCGCTGATGCGCCTGCTGCCGGCAACCGGGCAGATCAGCAGCGGGCAGATCACCTTCAACGGGCGCGAGCTGACCACCCTGGACGAAGCAGAGATGCAGCAGGTGCGCTGGAAGGGAATCTCGATGATCTTTCAAGGGGCGATGAACGCCCTCAATCCGGTGCGCACCATCGGCGATCAGATCGCCGAGGCCATCATACGCCACGAGCCGGACTGCTCCAAAGACGAGCTGCACCGGCGGGTGAGCGAGCTGCTCGACCTGGTGGGCATTTCCGCAGGGCGCAAGGATCACTACCCGCACCAGTATTCCGGCGGCATGCGCCAGCGCGCCATGATCGCCATGGCGCTGGCGTGCAATCCACAGGTGGTCATCGCGGATGAGCCCACCACGGCGCTGGACGTGATGATCCAGGCGCAAATCCTGGAACTGCTCGCCGGGCTGAGCCGCAAGCTGGGGCTGTCGGTCGTTTTCGTCACTCACGACCTGGGGGTGGTAGCCGAGATGTGCGACCGGGTGCTGGTGATGTACGGCGGCATGACCGCCGAATACGCCGGCGTGGACGCGATCTACAACCAGCCGCTGCACCCATACACCCAGGAGCTGCTCAAAGCTTTTCCGGATCTCAGCCACCCGGAAGCGCGGCTGACTTCAATTCCCGGCTTTCCACCGCGCCTGGACGCCCTGCCGCCGGGCTGCCGCTTCGCGCCGCGCTGCCCAGCAGCATTCGAGCGCTGCCACCAGGAGCTGCCCGCCTTCCACCAGCCGCTCCCAAATCACGTGGTGAGCTGCCACCTGGTGGACCAGGCAGGCGAAGCAGGCATACTCCCATGAGCGATATGATCCTGGAGGTACGCAACCTTTACAAGCATTTCCAGGCGGGCAGACCGTCGTTCTTTTCCAGGCAGGAGCGGCTGGTGCACGCGGTGGACGGCGTCAGCTTTTCCCTGAGGCGCGGGCAGACCCTGGCGCTGGTGGGTGAAAGCGGCTGCGGGAAATCGACGCTGGCTCTGACGCTGATGGGGCTGGAGATACCCACCAGCGGCGAGGTCATTTTCAACGGGCAGGACATCGGGCAGCTGGACAACAACGGGCGCCGCCGGATGCGCCAGCACATCCAGATGATCTTCCAGGATCCCTATGAGTCGCTCAATCCTACCCAAACGATCGGCGAGGTCGTCGCTGAACCGCTGCACGTGCACCGGTTGGCGAATGAACCCGGCGAGCGCGACCGGCGAGTGATCGAAGCGTTGGAGGATGCCGGATTGAAACCGGCAGGGGAATACCTGCAGCGCTTTCCGCACCAGCTCTCCGGCGGGCAGCGCCAGCGCGTGGTGATCGCCTCCGCCCTGGTATTGGAACCCGCCCTGCTGCTGGCGGATGAACCCGTTTCTATGCTGGACGTTTCCATCCGGGCCGAGATCCTCAACCTGCTGGGCGAGCTGCGTGAGAAGCGGCAGATCTCGGTGATCTTCATCACCCACGACCTGGGAACGGTGGGCTACGTTGCCGATCGGGCGGCAGTCATGTACCTGGGGCGGATTGTAGAAATCGGCGCTACCCGAGAGGTGCTGGATAACCCGCAGCATCCCTACACCAGGGCGCTGCTCTCGGTGGTGCCGGTGCCCAACCCACGCCTGCGCCGCCAGCGCATCATCCTGCAGGGCGAGACGCCCAATCCCATCGATATTCCAGCCGGCTGCCGCTTTCACCCGCGCTGCCCGGTGGCAACCACTGCCTGCCAGAGCAGCGACCCAGCCTTCGTCCAGATCGGCGAGCAGCGGGCTGGTCAGCCCGCTGCCGACCACCAGGCTGCCTGCCTGCTGCTATGAACAGCCGCCAGCGCTTCCTGGAAGCCATCTCAGGGGGACAACCAGACCACCTGCCCCTCTTTCCCGAGGGCATCCGCGACGATGTGCTGCGCGCCTGGCACAGGCAGGGGCTGCCGCGCGGCAAAAACCCTGACGATCTATTCTATTACGATGATTTCGAAGAGCTTGCGCCGGATGTCTACCCGGTGCCCTACCTGAGAGACTGGTCGCAGCCGAGCAGGGTGCTGCGCGAGCTGCGCCGCCGGCTGCACCCGGACGATGCGCGCCGCCTGCCCAAAAATTGGCAGCAGCAGGTAAAACGCTGGCAAGAGCGGCAGCACCCGCTCTTCCTGCGCCTGCATCAGGGCTTATTGCTGACGCTGGGCATCGAAGACTGGCGGCGTTTCAAAGAGGCCATCCTGCTGCTGGCGGACGAGCCGGCTTTCGTGCACGAGGTGCTGGGGCTGCAGGCGGAGTTTGCGCGGCGCTTTGCAGAGAACATCCTGCGCGAGGTGGAGGTGGATGCGGTGATCTTCAGCGAACCGATTGCCAGCAGCCACGACTCGCTGGTTTCGCCGCGCATGTACCGGGACTATCTCCTGAACAGCCTGGCGCCGGTCTTCGCCGTGCTCGAGCGCTATGGCGTTCCGGTGGTGGTTTGGCGCTCTTACGCCAACCCACGCGCTTTGATCCCGGAAGTTGCGCGCTCGCCGTTCAACGCCATCTGGGCCTGCGAAGCACCCTGCGGAACGATGGATTACGGCGAACTGCGCCGCACCTTGGGGGACAAGATGGGATTGATCGGCGGCATCGACTCCGATGTGCTGCGCCAGGGACAAGAGGATATCCGCAGCGCGGTGCGGGCGGTGCTGCCGCTGGCGGAGCGGGGAAAGTTCGTGCCTTTAGCCGACGGGCGCGTGCGCAGCGATGTGCCCTATGAGAACTACGCCTTTTACCGGCGCACCCTCGAAGAATATTTCCTGCATCTACCGTGAGGGCAGACAGACCGGTTAAAAACAGCGATGTGGCTTCAGCCACATCGCTCAATCCGGCTTTAGTAAATCTCAGGCACGAAGGTCTGATCGGTTATGGGGGGACGTACGTAGCCGATATCTTTCTGGCGCGGCGGCAGCTCGATGAGTTCGGGCGTCAGATCCTCGTACGGTATCTGGCTCAGCAGATGGCGGATGCAGTTGAGCCGGGCGCGCTTCTTATCATCCGAATTGACCACCCACCACGGCGCTTGCTTGATGTCGGTATACTTGAACATTTCGTCTTTCGCCTGGGAGTATTCCATCCAGCGCGAGCGCGACTTCAGGTCCATTGGGCTGAGCTTCCAGCGCTTGGTGGGGTCATCGATGCGCGCCTGGAAACGCCGTTCCTGCTCCTCGTCGCTGACCGAGAACCAGTACTTGACCAGGACGATCCCTGAACGCACCAGCATGCGCTCGAACTCCGGGCAGGAGCGCAGAAATTCGCGGTATTCATCTTCGGTGCAGAAACCCATCACCAGCTCCACGCCGGCGCGGTTGTACCAGCTGCGGTCGAAGAGCACCATCTCGCCGGCTGCCGGCAGATGCGCCACGTAACGCTGAAAATACCACTGAGTGCGCTCACGCTCCGTGGGCGCCGGCAGCGCCACCACCCGCGCCACGCGCGGGTTCAGGCTTTCGGTGATGCGCTTGATCACCCCTCCCTTGCCGGCGGCATCGCGCCCTTCGAAGATCACAACAGCTTTCAGGCCTTTGGCCTTGATCCATTCCTGGAGCTTCACCAGCTCAATTTGCAGCCTGAGCAGCTCTTCCGTGTAGAACTTGCTGTTTAGCTTCTCACGAGGGTGGTCGCTGTGCGCAGCGGTTTCATCTTGCCCGCCTTTGACTGATTCGCCAGCCAGCGCCTCTTCGGTTTTTTCTGACTTCCCATTCGAACGCTTGCTTTTCTTGCCCATGCCTGCCTCCTGCGGGAACCAATCATCTGCACACGATCATGTCTCCTTCTATTATAGGAAAAGAACCCCACCTGTCAAATGAAAATATCATTGAACGTCTGTTTCATCCGTGACGAAATGCCCTATTCATCCAGCAGTGCATTCTTCTTTTCGTATCCCCGGCTTGATTCTTGCGTCATAAATTGTATAGCAGTACTGCAATACCAGCCAATACACTCGCCAGCACAATTTATAGATCGTTCAGAGAATCTACATAGGAGGGCTATGTCTAAGCAACGAGGGTATCCGATTGTTGTAATAACGTTTCTCTTGATGTTGGCTGCCCTGGCGCTCACCCTACCAGCATCTGCCAAGCCTGCTCAGCTCAGCCCAATCGAAAGGCTGGGCAAAGCCATCTACTTCGATGCACGCCTCTCTGTGCCTGAAGGTCAGGCCTGCGCGAGCTGCCATGCCCCAGAAGCCGGTTTTACCGGACCCGTTTCCGAAATAAATCTGGATACGGCTGTATACCCGGGGGCAGTGTCTACCCGCTTTGGCAACCGCAAGCCACCGGCTGCTGCCTATGCCGGCGACAGCCCGGTGTTCTACTTCGACGAAGATGAAGGGCTGTGGCTCGGAGGCATGTTCTGGGATGGCCGCGCCACCGGATGGACCCTGGGAGATCCGCTGGCAGAGCAGGCACAGGGACCGTTTCTCAACCCGCTGGAACACAACCTGCCCGACGTAATGACCTTCTGCGAGAAAATGCAAACCGCCTCCTATTCCACCCTTTTCAAGCTGGTGTGGGGCGGTAGAAGCCTGCGCTGCAAGAGCGATCAGGACGCACAAAGCGTCTACGAGCAAGCAGCACGTTCGATCGCCGCCTACGAGCGTTCAGCAGAGGTCAGCCGCTACACTTCCAAATACGATGCCTATCTGCAGGGGAAAGCGCAGCTGACAGCAGAGGAAGCGTGGGGGCTGGAACTGTTCGACGGGAAGGGCAAGTGCGCTTTGTGCCATATCTCTGCACAAGGCGAGCTGGGCCAGCCGCCGCTGTTTACCGATTTCTCCTTCGATAACCTGGGCATCCCGCGCAATCCGGACAATCCATTTTACGAGAACCTGGCGTATAACCCGGATGGCGAAGATTGGATCGACCTGGGGCTGGGCGGATTCCTGATGGGCGCCGGTTATGAGGCGGATGTCTACGAAGCGGAAATCGGCAAGCACAAGGTGCCGACCCTGCGCAACGTTGACCTGCGACCTTATCCGGTGTTTGTGAAGGCTTTCGGACACAACGGCTACTTCAAATCACTTGAAGCGATCGTGCATTTCTACAACACGCGCGATGCGCTGCCGGTTTGCAATGGACTGACCTATACCCAACCCGGTGTGGACTGCTGGCCCGCGCCTGAAGTCGGGCAGAATATCAACGTAGACGAGTTAGGCAACCTGGGCTTGACCAGTGTCGAAGAAGCCGCGATCGTGGCTTTCATGCGAACACTTTCGGATGGCTACATGCCTTAAAGGCAATACCTGTCTATCGATGTGCTGGAGAGTGTAAAACCGGCTCCCAGGCTGGATCGCAGCCTGGGAGCCGGTGGATTCAGACTGCCTGCGCCATGTGGGCTGCCAGCAGCGCCTCCGCCCGGGCAGTGATCACCGGCAGCAAGGGCTGTTCGTGTGCCTGCTGGTAAAGCTCACCAGTCTCGACCGGCTGGTCGAAGGTGATGCGCGGACATAATTTCAGGCGGTATTTCCAAAACAGCTGCAGCATCACCTGTATAAATTCTGCCACACGCTGCCGGTCATGCACTTTGCTGCGCAATTTCACCAGGGGGTGGTTGAGCGAAGTCTTGGCAAGCACACCGCTGACGGTCGTCAATACCAGGCTGCATTCGGGCACTCCCTGGAGAAAGATCTGCAGGCTTTTAGACCAGGCTTTCAGCGACTGCACGGCGCCGGGCAGAACAGCCGGGTCGGGATCCATGCGCCCGGTGGGAAAGATTAGCAGAGAGCCGCCGGAGCGCAGGTGGCGGATGGCTGCTCGCACCACCCCCATGCGTGAATGAGGGTCTTCTTCCGCATACAAAAAATGATCGCCGGCAGTGGGCATTCCCTGAAAAAAAGGCACGCCAGAGACGATGATTTGCAGATCATTACGAGGTAGGCAGGAGGCGATGGCAATCGAATCAACCGTTCCAGGATGATTGGAGGCCACGATCAATGGTCCTTGGTCAGGAATGCCTTGCTGACCGCTGACCTCGATACGGTCCACGAACAGCTTCAGCGCCCAGGCGGCAGCCTGTCGAAACCCATCCCGCCCGACGCGTGCATCAAACTCGGCTGCGATTTGTGCAAACCGGTTCGCCGGGATGAAAACAAACGGCCACAAGACCCGGCTCATGAGACCTTGTGGTTTGAAGCCCAGCGTCTTGAAGATTTCTTCCATCAGGTAGCTTCGCAGTTGGGAAGCCAGATGCGGGTCAGGTAGCGGGGAAATGTTCAACATAGGCGGCACACCTTTATCACTGCTAAGAGGTTCAACAACTCCAGTTATAAAGATCGCGCAAGTGCTGGCAACTGTCAAGTGCAAAATGAGCACAACCCGGCGGCAAAGCCAGAAAACAATAAGCCGGGCTCCGACGGAACCCGGCTTGTGCGGCTCAGTACTGCGGCTGCTTTAGCTGTCGAAGATCGTTTCCGGCAGCATGCCTTCCAGGATGATCTCAAGCGCCATAGTATGGCTGCAGCGACCGCGAGTCTGGAAGAAATCGCAGTCGCACTGCCAGGCTCCGTTCATGAGGTGCACGGTATGAGGGTTGTTTTCACCCTCGAAAGTGACGGTAAGCGCATCGAACTTAATGCGATCCTTCTCCGCTGCATAGCGCTTGGCCTTGTCAATCTTGCCGATCATCCCATAGTCCATTCTGAAAGTCTCCTTTCGTTAGATAATAAAAAGCACGCGCCTAGACGCGCGTGCCTGGAAGCCCCAGGGGTTTATTCATTTGGCGATAATCAGGCATACCGGTCTTCTCCGTCTTTGATCTCAGTATAAGCGGAGTCAGATCGAAAGTCAACCGGAGAACAAATCTTTAAGGGAGACAAAGCTCGATTCAACTCCGGCTGCGCTCGCGATTTTTATCCGAATCGCCAACCAGCAATGCCAGCACGATAGAAACCAGGCTGACCACGATCGAGCCTAACAGTGCCGACCAGAAACCATCTACTGTGAAGCCAACACCGAAGGACTGACCGATGTAGCCTGCCAGGTAAAATAAAAATGTATTGATCAGCAGGGTAAACAAACCCAGGGTGAGCAGGATCAGGGGGCAGGTTAACAGCTTCAGCAGTGGATTGAGCAGTGCATTGACGATTCCGAAAATCAACGCCAGCCAGATGTACGAAATCCAGTCAGGGTTTTGCGGTGAGATTCCAGGCACCAGCGCCACCGCGACATACAAGGCAACCGCGTTAATAGCCCAGCGAATAAGAAAACGGTTCATCGATCTCTCCTTTCGACTCACTGTGTATACGTGATCTCAGGCGTTCGGTCGCGATCAGCGGTTGAACAGCTTGTTTTCCATCCAGATCAAGGTCTGGTGCTCGCTGAAACCGGAAAGCTCGAACGCTCGCCGGGCGCGGCCATAGGGGAAGTCCAGCGACAGAACTCGCCGTGAGGAGAGCCGGCTGCGAACAAAGCCCAGCAGGTGCGCAATCGCCGCTTCAGGAATATCCGGCGGGGCTGCCAGCCATAAGCTGTCGGCATAACCGGGAGTAGACTGCCAGGCGAGCACCGCCAGCAGCTGTCCCTGCCACCGGAGCGACCACTGGCGGACGAGATCGTCGTTGAACAGGCGTACCAGGAATCCCCAAACACCGGGCTGCAGCAGGCGCAAGCTCAAGGGCAGCTGCCAGGTGACTTCCGGAGGGTACAGCTGCGCCAGCCAGGTTTGCTGCTGCGCCCAGTCCTCAAAGCTGCGCGCACCAATCTGGAAGTTGGCGCTGTCCGGCGTTCGGGCCAATTCCCCAGCCTGCGATAGATCTTGAGGATGCGCATCGGGAGGGCTGCTGTGCCAGGTCGTGCGCCTGGCGCGTTCGATAAAATTCAACGACCGGTACAGGCTCACAGCCCCCGCATTTTCGGCGCGCACATGCAGCCAGGCCGATTGCGTACCCCGGCGCTGTGCCTGCTGCAGGGCTGCGCTGGTCAGCTGTCGGGCGATGCCGCTCCGCCGGTGATCGGGATGAACGGCTACATTGGCGATCAAGTAGTATCGCTGCCTGCCGGAAGTGAAAGGAATCAAGGTCAGGTTGCCGATGATCTTCCCATTTTCTTCCCACACAAAGCCGCCGCCCGGCAAGCTCGAAGCACCGGAGAGGCCGCTTGCCCAGCGCAGATAAGGGGTGTTCGTCGCTGCGGAGCGCATCTGCCGCAGGTAGCCGCGCCCTTCGGTATCCAGGGTGTCTGCAAAGCACAGCTCGACCAGATCGGCAACGCGCAGCAAATCGCGCCGGGCATCGAACGGCCTCACCTGGCTGCTGGTTGGAGCTGAGAGTAACGAATCCGTTATGCTAGACATGTCTGACTCATGCAATCCCGTCAATTTTACACCCGCACAACGCCATCAGCGACTCTAATTACATCTCATAAGCTGGGCGCACGTCGTGGGCCACGCACAAGGATCTAGATTCTTCGGTAGCTGCCTCTCTCAGAATGACACATCAAAAATGAGGTTTTGGTTTGAGGCTGCAGTTTGGTAACTTACCGCGCCCTTGCCCCTGGGGATTTACAGAAGTAAAATATTCCAAACATTTGTTCTTATCCGATGGACTGCCGATCTCGCCCTGCGCCTTAGGAGAGTGATGAATGCTGCCACAGGATGAAAAAATCAGCAAATTCCGGCGCCTGGCTGAATTGGGTCAGGCGATCAAGCTGATCAATAACTACCGCGGCTTTCCGATTATCTCAAATGCTGAAATCGAAGCGATCGAGGATGCTTTCGTCACCCTGAAGATCTTCGAATACCAGGCAGTGTGCATGGCTCTCGAGGGGTTCACCTATGTACAGCACACGGCATTCCCCGAAGTATACCGGGCTGCCGCGGTCAGCGTGAATATCCCCGGTCGCAGCGCGGTGGTAACCGAATTCATCGGTGTTGGCAATCTGGTGGGCAAGCGCACCTACATCCGTGTCCAACCCAAAGACTCGGTGCCGGTGGAAATCTACGATGGCGATCACAGGATACCCGGTAAGCTGGCAGACATATCAACCATTGGCATGGGAATCTACACCCTGGCAACCTATATCTACAGCCGGCTCGATTTTCGGGAAGGGAGCAATATATACATCGATCTCATTCTGCCTGTGGCCGAAATGCCCATTCGCCTGCAAGGCAGGATTGCCAACGTAATCCGCCAGGAAGGTGAATACCTGCACCGGTTGGGTGTAAAAATACTGCCTGACCCGGATGGAGAAGAAAAGCTTCGCGCCTACATTGCCATTCGACAGGAAGAGATCATGAGAGAGCTGAGCATGATCTACGAATCGCTGCGCGCTGAGCAGATGAAGGGAAAATAGCCGCTCATGGCATTGGATTTTCAACAAGTGCAATCTCAGGTACACCAGTTGGGCGAGGAAGCTCCGCAGCGCGCCCGCCTCCAGGCAGACAAACTCCAGCGCGCCTGGCAGCGTCTGCAGCAGGTGGCTGAGCAGGCAGACGACCTGCGCGCCATGGTGCAGCTCATCGTACAACAGCACGACGCCTCCTTGCGCTGCGCCCTCCCGGTCGTGCAGGAGGATGGCAGCAGTGAGGCGTTGGATGCCCACCACCCCACGCCAGAAGCTTCGCCGGTATTCGTGCTGGCAGCCGATGGCTCACAGATTAATCTCGATCGCCACGCCCAGGTTCCTTACTGCCTGATCAATGTGGGCTCCTTCCAGATGCACAGCCAGGCGCCCGACCGTCCTGCAACCAGCGTGCAGTGCCAGCTTCTGTACGATGAGCAGTTGTACGACATCACCGAAGCCAGCCTGGCCCTGCTCCGCGACCTGCGAGAGCGTGCTTTGCTGGCAGAGATTGCGGAAAAACTGGATGGCACGATTGTGGCTTTTACCGATGGGCCGATCGAGCTGTGGGGCGCTAAGGAAGGCGGAGAGCAGGCATCCACTTATCAAAAAAGCTTGCTGGAACACCTGGGTACCCTCTCGCGCCTGCACCAGCAAGGCGTGATCGCGGCCGGCTACGTGGATAAGCCGGGCGCAGATTGGCTGGTGCGCCTGCTCGAGGTCAGTTTATGCAAGCCCGCCGATTATGCGCAAGTTCGCAGCTTTCGACCATTAAGGGGCATCACGGATCGCGATATTTTTCTGAGCTTGCTGGATCCCGGGGAACGCTCCACGGTTTTCGCCATGCAGTCCCAGTCGGCGCGCAACTACGCCGGCGACCTGGCGCTGCATTTTTTCTACCTGAACGTCGGGCAAACCCAGCCCTGGCTGGCGCGGGTAGAAATCCCCGCCTGGGTAGCCAGGGACGCCAGCCGGCTGAACTGCCTGCACGCCGCGCTGGTGCAGCAGTGCCGCATCCTGGGCGAGCGGCGTTATCCGTACGCCTTGCACCGCGCCCATGAGGTGGCGGTGGTCAGCCTGGAGGAACGCGATCAAGTGAACGACATGATCGCCTTGGAGCTGCTGCGCCGCGGGGTGAGTGTGGACCAGGTCTCGCACAAACAAGCCACGAAAGACCTGGGTGGAAGGACGAGGTATCAAAGATGAGCCAGATTGAAATCGGCCGGCTGCTGCGCGCCGGAACCAGTGGGTTTGTAGCCGGATGCCGGGTGTCTCAAGTTCAGGCGCCTTCTCTGGGTGCGCTGGTGCGCGCCCCTCTGGAGGATGGCAGCCAGATCTATGGCATGGTGAGCGATATCCACATCGATGACGATGGGCTGGTGCGCCAGCTGGTTACTGCCGAGACGGTCAGCGAGAGTGTGATCAACGACAATCGCTTGAATCGCAACGTGCCGCTCGAGATCAGCGTGCTGTCAGCAGGATACCTGGAAAATGGGAAAATCTCCCACCTGCTGCCGCCTCGCCCGCCGTTGAGCCTGGATGTCATCTACCTGTGCAGCCCAGATGAAGTGTGCGCCTTTACCCGCGCCGGTCGGTTCGGGTATTTCCGCCACATCCTGAGGGCAAAGGAGCTGCCGGTCGGCGAGCTGCTGGCAAGCCATCTGCGCCAGGCGCACCAGTGCCATCAAGCCTGCGGTGACCCCGGATGGGCAGCCGCCGCAGCCCGAGAGTTGATCATCCTGCTGCGCGACGACTATGCGACGTTGATGAACTTGCTCAGCGCCATCGCCGACGCGCTGCCAGACAACTACCTGGAGACATCCAATGTCTGACACATCCCCGCAGAATGACGCGCAGCGCCCGGTAATCGGCTATGTCGTGGGAGGTTGTCTGAAAGAGAACCTGCGCGTGCGTCTGACGATTGCCTCCCAGGAAGTGCAAGAAGGCGCCTTCGTTGCCATCGAAAGCAGCAACTGGCTCTACTACGGGCTGGTGACGGATCTTCAGCTCGGCTCGACCGATCCCAGATTCGCCGACGAGCAGAGCGAGCTGCGCCTGCCGGCAGGTCTGGCGCACATGCTGCACGGGCAGACGCTGTACACAAACCTGGAGGTGCTTCCAGCCCTGATGCTGGAAAGAGGGCCGGATCCAGCCTCGCCCAGCTACCCCCAATGGCGTGAGGCAATCGAAGCCGGCTTGAAAGAAGAGCCTTCTCCTCGACCGGTGAAGACCATCCCGCCCCACCATGCGCCCGTCCACCTGGCAAGCCCAGGCGATATCGCCGAGATATTCGGGCAGCAAGGCTCGCCGGGTAATTTCGTCATCGGGTACACGCGCGAGCAGGAACACCCCGTGTGCATCAACCTGGATCGTTTCGTGCAGCGCTCCTCCGGAATCTTCGGCGCAACCGGCAGCGGCAAATCGTTCCTGACGCGTTTACTTCTGGCAGGACTGATCCACCACGACCATGCCTCTGTGCTGGTGCTGGATATGCACAACGAATACGGTCTGGATGATATCGCCTCGGACACAGGTCGCCGGGTGCCGGGTTTGCGCACGCGCTTCCCGGCAAAAGTGCAGGTAGTGGGTTTGGGTGAGGGAGCGCTCATTCGCGGCGCCCAGCCGGATTTCAATCTAGAAATCTCTATGAAGGATATCCGCCCTGAGGATATCGACCTGCTTACCCGCGAGCTGAACCTGAAAGAGACCACGCCGGCTACGCTGGAAGCGCTGGTCACCACCTTCGGTCAGGAAAACTGGTTCTCGTCCTTCAAAGAGCTGCGCGTTGGGGCGGTAGTGGAAGATGATAACGGCAAAAAAGTCCCCGCCGGCGACAGTGTGGCGTCCTGGGCTCTGCAGCACGGCGCCAATATCATGGCAGCAGAAGGGCTGCACAACAAGCTCAACCGCCTGTTCAATAAGGCCTATATCGTGGATAAGCCGGCTGCCGACAGCCTGTCTGAGATCATCAAGGCGCTGGAGGCCGGCAAACACGTGGTGCTCTCGTTTGGCAAGTTCGAGAGCGACCTGGACTACCTGCTGGTAAGCAACCTGCTGACCCGCAAGATTCGCGAGCGTTGGGAGCAAACAACCAACCGTTTCCGTACCGATAACAAACAAGAGCCGCGCCCGCTGGTGATCGTGGTGGAGGAGGCGCACAAGCTGCTCAATCGTGAGATGGCGGGGCAAACTACGTTCAGCACCATCGCGCGTGAGATGCGTAAGTACTACGTCACCCTGCTGATCGTTGATCAGCGACCTTCTCAAATATACGATGAAGTCATGTCCCAACTGGGAACGCGCGTCTCAGGATGGCTGGGAGACGAGGATGACATCCGCGCAGTATTGTCGGGACTGGCAGGGCGAGATGCGCTGCGCGGCATGTTGGCGCGCCTGCAGCCCAAGGAAGAGGTGCTGCTGTTGGGTTGGGGCATTCCCATGCCGCTGCCGGTGCGCTCTCGCCGCTACGATGATCGCTTCTGGGACGAGCTGCTCGGGCGCGTTGCAAGCCGGCGCAGTGAATCTCAAATAATGAATGAACTGGGATATTGATCCATTTCTTGAAATCACTACAGGAGGTTGTAGATGCTCAGCAGACAGCCGGTTGATCTGGAGCACAAGGTTGCAATTGTCACAGGAGGTGGTACGGGTATAGGTAGAGCCGTCGCCCTGGATTTGGCGCGCTTCGGCGCACGCGTTGTCGTATGCGGCAGACGAAAAGACCGCCTGGATGAGGTGGTGGGTGCAGTTCTCGCAGGTGGTGGAGAAGGGCTGGCAGTGCCGGCGGATGTTTCTGCCGAGACGGAGGTGAATGATGTAGTCAGGAAGGCGATTGAGGCGTATGGGCAGATAGACATCCTGGTCAACAATGCCGGTGTTTCGGACGGTGGGCTGATCCACGAAATTACACCCGACACCTGGGATCGAATGATGGCGACCAACCTGCGCGGTCCCTTTTTGATGACCCGGGTGGTATTACCTTACATGCGACAGCAGAAGTCTGGTCATGTGATCAATATCAGCTCAGAGTCAGGGATTGAACATTACCATGGAGACGCTTCCTATGGAACCTCCAAGCATGCCTTGAATGCGCTCTCGGAGTACACGCAGCGCGAGAACCAGGATTGGAACATTCGTGTGAACACGATCTGTCCTGGGATGGTGGTGACCGAAATGACTGAGAATGAACCGGGGTTAGTGTACGAGCGCTGCCTGTACCCGGAGGACATCTCGGATCTGGTGGTATTCTTGCTGACCCGCAGGATCAATATCAAGATAGGTACGCCTGTATTAATTCAAACGATGCTCGATCCGTGGAAGAAAGAGTAGATTATTATTGATGATGGGCAAGCAAATTTATGAAAATGGCAACTTTGTGTTACGTACTCAAAGGCGATGACGTATTGATGGTGCATCGTGTCAAGAAGTTGCAGGACATGCATCATGGGAAGTGGAATGGTTTGGGAGGAAAACTGGAACCAGGCGAGACCCCGGAAGAGTGTGCCCGCAGAGAGATCCGAGAAGAATCGGGCTTAGAGGTGAATGACCTGACTTTAAAGGGGATTTTAACGTTTCCTGGTTTTGCCAATGATGAAGATTGGTATGCTTTTGTTTTTGTGGCTGGTGCAGAGCATGCCGCTCTGATCGATTCTCCGGAAGGAGTGTTGAAATGGGTGAGGCGTGAAGATTTATTTGATCTGAATCTATGGGAAGGCGACCGAATATTCCTGCCGTGGATATTTCAAGCAGGATTCTTCTCAGGGAAATTTGTGTATAAGGATGGTCGATTAGAGGAGCACAGCGCAGTAAAGTATCGATAAGCTGAGCAGCGTCACTGTTTGTGTGCCTGGTAGATACTCAAAACTTTATCCGCATAATAATACCCGACGTCCATTGGCCCATACGAGCGCAGCGCATCTCGAATATCCCCGGTGTGATCCTCCAACCGGCGCAGCATTTGCGTCCCGTATTGGATATTGAATTCCGGATTGCGTAATTCATCGATTGTAGGCCGGTTGCTGAAGCATGGGCCGTTGATGCACTGAAACTGCCTGGCAATTCCATCGCG
Source organism: Anaerolineales bacterium (assembly GCA_041736465.1). Taxonomy (GTDB): domain Bacteria; phylum Chloroflexota; class Anaerolineae; order Anaerolineales; family UBA4823; genus JAJUJL01. Next base: position 31,292 of record JBGSTO010000006.1, read on the forward strand.
TGGCATTACTTGCATCAGACCGACTGCGCCGCTCTTGGAGTAGGCTTCAGGATTTCCACCGCTTTCCTGATAGATGATGGCTGCAACCAGGTCTGGTGAAAGCCCGGCTTGATTGGCGAAATGAGTGATGAGATCGCACCACTGATAGATCTCATGCGGGAATTGGCTGCTGACCTGGCATTGATCGCCACCAGCGGATAAAGATGGATTGTCAATAATGGCAGCGGACTGGGATGATGCCTGTGGTAACGAGGGTGGATTGATTGCCGTGTTCGCTGCCGCAGGAAATGTCATCAGTGAGGATAAAAAAGCAAGCACACCTGTGAGAATCATGCTGCCGATTGCACTTCCTGATATTACTAATAATCTGCCACCCGACATGTCTGCCTCCAGAATTGCCTCTTGACAAAATAGAACAAGTGTTCTATATTATAGCAAGTACATGATTAAATAGCAAGAGGTTGTTTAATGATCCGGTTTTGAGTTTAGAGAATTAGGATCAGGAGGATGATCGCATGAACGCATCAATCGCACGCAATCCATCAGTCAGTAGAGCTGTTGCAAAGATCCGGCTGCAGCGAGGGCTTGCCTTCGGTGTCATCATCATTTCAGCGCTGCTGGCATTCGAGATTTTCAATTTCAGTACGACTGAATTCGCGCTGAGAGACTTACTCGGAGAGTTGAGCTTTGCAGGGGTACGCTGGGCGACAATTCTCGCAATTGCATTCTGCGGGATTGACTTTGCCGGTATCGCCCGCCTGTTTACTCCCGAAGAAGGCATAAATGAGCCGGCTGAGCTGTGGTACCTGTTCGGGGCGTGGCTGCTGGCTGCCACAATGAATGCAATGCTCACATGGTGGGGTGTGTCGATCGCGCTGATCAACCACCAGACGCTTGGCAATGAGGTGATCGCACGCGAGCTGCTTCTGAGAGGTGTGCCGATCTTCGTAGCCATCATGGTCTGGCTCATCCGAGTTCTGATCATCGGTACTTTCTCGGTAGCAGGTGACCGGCTTTTCTCCCAGGGAGACTCGAGAACCCCACACATTGGCGCCAATGCTCAACTGCCTGCCAGAAGCATGAGCTCCAGGGCGCTCAATGCAGCTCCTCGGCAGACCTCCGCCATGACCGCGAAGCCACCGCAGAAGAGCCCTTCGAGGGTCGATCCCTACAGCGACTCTGCATACAGCAATTCCCGGCCTGAGCCAACGTATCATCCAGCGACCATCAGTGCAAAACCTCGCAGCCGGTCTTCAACCCCCTTCCGACGCTAATATCTTCTTCCTCCGTGTCACGAAAAGCCCTTCAACGCATTGAGGGGCTTTTCAATTTTCACTTTTCAATTTCCTGCTGCTCGCAATCCCCTTGAGCTAACGGCAGCCAGACACAAAATGTGGTGCCTTTTCCCGGTGTAGACTGTACCTCGATCACTCCATCGTGGTTGTGGACGATCCAGTAGGCGATCGATAACCCGAGGCCAAACCCTTTCCCATCCTTTTCCCTGGTGCGAGATTTTTCCCCACGATAAAATCGCTCAAAGATATGCGGCTGGTCTTCCAAGGGAATTCCAGGTCCATCGTCCGTCACGGTTAATCGTGCCCGCGTACCTTCTTTACCCAAACCAATCACAATCGTGCCGCCTGCTGGCGTGTATTTAATCGCATTGCCGATCAAGTTCACCAACACCTGCTTCATCCTGTCTTGATCTCCACACACTAAAACCTGATCGATCTCTCCCAACTTTAACTGCTGCCGGTCACGGATCAGCACACGCATCTGGTGCATCACCTCCAGCACAATCGTGTCCAGCTCGATCAGCGCCTTGTTAAGCGGCAACTTTCCCGACTCAGCCTGCGCCAGCAGTAATAAATCTCCGACCATCCTGGATAACCGGTCCACTTCATTTTCAATCCCCTCCATCGACTCGGAATCCAGGCAGTTCATCCTGCGCATGAGATACACGTTGCCCTTGATTACCGTTAAAGGCGTTCGCAGCTCATGACCTACGTCTGCCAGGAATCTTCTCTGCGTATTAAACAAAGCTTCCAACCGGCTTAATGTCTGGTTGAAAGCCTTAATTAACTGCCCGACTTCATCATCTTCCGGACCGGAATATGGGATGCGCCTGGACAAATCATCCGCTTTGGTTATCTGCAACGCAACCTGGGTGACGTCACCCAGCGGCGCTAACGCTTGCTTTGTACTAAGCCACCCGGCAAATCCTGCCACAGACATCGAGACGATCACCCCCATCACTAACACCCTTACCAATGAATTCAGTGTCGCATCAACCACCGCCATGCTGGTTGCGATTTGCAGAATGCCCACCACCCGATCCCCGGTCCCGACAACCAGCGGAATCGAATACACGCGCAGGTGAAAATCACCGATCTGAGTACCCAAATTAGAATCCAGCCATACCGGGCGGAGCGCAGAAATGCCCTGACCATTCAATGGTTGAACTAACTGAGGTACGTTCGTGTACAGTAATCTCCGGTCCCACGTCCAAAGCTGATAATATATGCCTGGATAGAGTTCTATCCTTAAGGCATTTCTCAACCCCAATTCACCGGATGAATCCACATAAAAGTTGTCTTCAAACTCACTATAGGTGCGGCGCAGCAGCTCATCCACCTGCGAGGTCAGCGTAACGCTGACTGCAGCGTAAACCGCCACTCCGAGCAGCAGCAAAATACCCCCCACGATTGTCGTGTATAAGACAGCCAACCTGGCACGAAGCGACATTAAGTCCCTATCTGTTAATTATTCCGTGAGAAACATGAAGCACCTCAAAAAACCGAGGTGCCCCAGGAGTATCAGGCTGCACAACAGCATGCTGATTAAATGGCGTAATTACATTGATCTCAAGAATTTTCTCGCAGCACATATCCCATACCACGCACAGTGTGGATCAAGCGAGGCTCGTTTTCAATTTCTAATTTTTGCCTCAAATAGCGGATATACACCTCGATAATGTTTGACTCACCGCCAAAATCATAACCCCAGACGCGATCGAATATCATGTCCCGGGTCAATACCTGGCGGGGGTGGCGCAAGAAAAGCTCGAGCAGCTCGTACTCCTTGGCAGTCAACGAGATCACTCTCTCGCCTCTGGTCGCCTGGCGCGTGCCTGTATCCAGCACCAGGTCAGCAAAGCGCAGCACCTGGGGCCGGCTCGGCTGCGCCCGCCGCAGCAGCGCACGAATGCGCGCCAGAAGCTCATCCAGGTTAAACGGCTTGACCATGTAGTCATCCGCCCCCATGTCCAGGCCCTGGATGCGGTCATTGACGGTATCCTTGGCGGTCAGAATCAGGATCGGAACCGGCCCGCCGGCCCGCAGCCGGCGGCAGACTTCCAGGCCATCGATGCCGGGCAGCATCAGATCCAGCACGACCAGATCGGGGGGATTATCGCGCGCCAGCGAGAGGCCGGTTTGCCCATCGGGTGCGGTATCCACCTGGTACCCTTCATATGCCAACCCCCGGCGCAAAAACTTCAAGATTGCTTCATCGTCTTCGACAATCAATATGCGTGCTGTCATCGAGCCCTCCTGTCGTACTTCAGAATATACCACAAGCTGGATAAACAAAAAAGGTGTATTAAGAACGAGCAGAGGGTTGGGAGTCAGGTCAATTCGCCCCCTTTCGGGGGAGGGCAAAAACCCAGAAATCAGAAACCCAAAAGCTCAATTTCCTGACGGCGAGGCGCAGCGAAAACCGAGGCCGTAGTTGCTATCGACAGGGTCGATGTTGATGCGGTCCGCAACGCGCAGGAAGTACCAATCGACGACCCAACCACCGCCGCGCCGCACCTTAGCCGTTCCCGTAGCCGGCCCAAGGGGATTGCTGCCTGGCGAAGTGCTGTAGTAGCTGCTCGAGTACCAGTCGTTGACCCATTCCCAAACATTGCCTGCCATATCCAATGCGCCGTACGGGCTGGCGCCCAACGGGTAGCTGCCCACTTGGGAGGTGTCACCCACGCAGTAGCTTGAAGCAGCATAGTTATAACTGTTTGCCAGCGTGCAGTCCGGGTTCTGGTCGCCCCACGGGAAAGCCCACACGCTCGTACCGCGGGCAGCTTTCTCCCATTCAGCTTCGGTCGGCAGGCGCTTGCCGGCCCAGGCGCAGTAATCGCACGCATTGTACCAGGAGACGTAGATCACCGGGTAGTCGGCATACATGAGATTGCCGTAATACGAAGAGCGAGTGTAAGAAGAATTGTAGAGTGGTGGTAAGCAGCTCCCGGCCGCCACACATTGAGCATACTGGTCGTTGGTCACCTCATATTTGTCGATGTAGTAGGCGTCCAGGTAGACAGTGTGCAAGGGCAGCTCATCAAAGGAGCACGAATAGCCGCCGTTGTGTGCCGGGTCGCAGCCCATTTGAAACGTACCGGCGGGAACAAAAACCATCTCATCGGGAGGTAAAACAACATTCCAGTCCATAAGGACCAGGGGCAAATAGGATATAGATATATAAGCAGCATTGGTTGCTTCAATACCTTTTTCAATGTCAGTCTTCTCATCTTGGCTTTCTGCCCAACCGATTGATCCCTTCTGGGAAAATAGCACGCTCAAAATCAAGCATACTTGAAGTAATGCTGCCAGTTTAGGTTTCATGAGAATCCCCTTTCTTCAGTGGCTCCCCATAGGTATCTTTATTTGCACGCTATATACATCTTAGCGAAAAATGCACAGAAAGTCGAGTATATATGAAGTAATGGATTGATCGAGTTTGCCCCACATATCCAGAATTTACTGGATTGAATCACGTACTTCACCTTCATTATCTTTACTCAGTATGCAGGCTACACATGACTGGGCTTGATCACCATGTTCGAGCTCAGTGCTGTGTCGCCTGACTTCCAACTCAGCGACATCCCCCTCCGCCCGGCCCGCGGCCGGACCCTGCACGTTCACCGTAATTCCTCGTTCCCTCCTCAATCATAAAAAGAAGATCTACTCGCCGGTGAGCGAGTCGATCTAGGTACGGGGATTAGCGCAGCTCTCTGCGAAACGCGGCAATATTCTCAGCCACGCTGTTCTGGCGGTTGAAGATTGCCGAGCCGGCGACCAGGATCGTGGCGCCGGCGTTCGCCACCAGGGCGGCGTTGTCGGGTTTGATACCCCCATCCACCTCGAGCTCGACGTGCTGCAAGCCGCGCCGGTCGAGCATGTCGCGCAGGCGGGCGATGCGCTCGGTGCTGGCGGGGATGTAGCTCTGACCACCAAAACCCGGGGTCACCGACATCACCAGAACCAGATCGACTTCCGGGAGGATTTCTTCCAGGGATATCAATGGGGTGGCTGGATTCAACGTCACGCCGGCGCGCAAACCGTACTCCTTGATCTGCTGGATGGTGCGGTGCAGGTGCGGGCAGGTTTCGACGTGCACGGTGATGCCGCCCGCACCGGCCGCGGCGAAATCCGAGATCAGGCGCTCAGGCTTCTCGATCATCAGGTGCACGTCCAGCAGCGTACCGGCAGCGCGAGCCAGTGGGGCAATCGCGGCAACAACCAGCGGGCCGATGGTCAGGTTGGGTACAAAATGACCATCCATGACGTCTACGTGGATGTACTCTGCGCCGGCGTCCAGCGCTTCTTGCACCTGCTCACCCAGGCGGGAGAAATCTGCAGAAAGGATGGATGGAGCGAGCTTAACCATAATTTTTCTCCAAAATCTGCACGCCGCCTTGACCGGCGATGATTACCAGTGTCGCCATATCCAGGAAAAGGCCATGCTCTACGATCCCCGGACGCTGCGCCAACATGCCGGCGACGCGATATGGATCTTCCAGGCCGCCCTCGAACCAGCACAGCGCCATGAAATTGCCATCATCGGTGACCACCGGGCTGCCGTCTGCCTGGCGGTACAGCTCCACGCGATCGGCGATGGTCTCCAACCAATCCAGGTGGATATCAACCTCATAGCGCAAAATGTCAACCGGTAAGGGCACACGCGTACACAGGCGAGGCGCCAGCTTGCTTTCGTCGACGATCACCAGAAATTTTTCGGCGTGCATTTCCACGATTTTCTCGCGCAGCAGGGCGTGACCAAGCCCTTTGATTAAATTCAACCGAGAATCCACCTGGTCTGCCCCGTCCACCACCAGATCGAGCCGAGGAGGATTGCTGCGCCGGCGCAGGTCAGATAGCGTTCGCAATTGTATGCCCTGGCGCGCAGCCCGTTCAGCCGTGGACTGTGAAGTGGGCACCCCCTGGATATCGTGAAGCTCGCCGCGGCGCAGCTTTTCAGCCAGCAGATCCACAAAGATGGCAGAAGTCGAGCCGCTGCCCAGGCCGAGCAGCATGCCGCTGTGTACGTACTGCAGGGCATGGGCCGCAGCCTGCACCTTTAAGTTTTGCTGCTGGTCCACGCGACGGTCAGCTCCTTTCGTGTGAACCGCGAAGAAAAAAGATCAACACAAAGGACACGAAGGGTGCGAAAAGTCCACAAAGGTTTGTATTCAAAATCTTTGTGACCTTTGTGTTCTCCCTTTGTGCCCTTTGTGTTTAAGTCTTTTCCACCAATGTTTCGCACCTTCGCGGTTAATTTTATTTTACCCTCTTAACGCTCACGGTTGCGGCTGCCACAAGCGCAGGAAGGTGATCACATCCGCCAACTGGGCGTCATCCAGGCGTCCCTTAAAGCCTGCCATGGCAGTGCCGGGCCGGCCCTCCATTAAGAATTCAACCAGTAGAGCATTCGTGTTTGCCTGGAGAAACTGGTTGGGATTCAGGGCAACCCCGATGCCGCCCTCTCCTTGCGGACCGTGGCACGGGGCGCAGTAGGTGCTGTAAACTGCTGCTCCCAAAGTGGGGTCGCCCATCGGCCACTGCTCCTGCAGCGCGGTCAGCGTCGCCAGTGCGCCGGCAGTATCGCCGCCGGAGATCTGTGCGGCAGCATTGCGCAGCACTTCTCCTCCGGCTCCACTGGCTACGGTAAGCGCCCGTTCTACATGCAGCGCAGCGCTCGCCGGATCGTTTTGTCCCAGTGAGAAGATGGCGTTCTCCAATAAGTTGGTGATGGAGAAATCGGGCTGCACCTGGGCGCCCTCACGCCAGGCGCCGATCAATGCAATCAGGTCTTCCACCTGGTTGGGAGAGAGCACCGTTCCCCAGGTGGGCATGCCTTTCGCAGGTCGACCGCTGCGGATCACACCCCGGTACCAGTCATCATTCAGGCTGGTCAGGCGCTGCACATCGTTTAATCGTGGGGCCGTGTCCGTTCCAGCGCCGTTTTCTCCGTGACAGACTGCACACGTACTTGAAAACAACAGCGCCCCGCGCGCCGGGTCGGGGGTAAATACTACAGGCTCGATCTCGGGAGCGGTCGGCTCCCAGGCGCGCATGAACGCCACCACATCGCGCACGTCTTCGTCGGTCAGCGGTCCGCCAAAATCCACGCTCCAGGCCGGCATCTGTGTGCTGGGCACGCCGGAGCGGATTACAGAAAAGAAGACGCTGTCCAGTGTGTTTTTCAAGACCGTGCGATTGTTCAGCGCCGGACCGACGCCGCCTTCTCCCTGGGCGCCATGGCAAGAGACGCACTGCTCGTTATACACCACCCGGCCGCGGGATATGCGCTCGCTGGTAAATTCTTCTGCTGCGTGAGCCAGGCGAGCCTCCTCCCCGTTCCAATAGAAGCTCATGCCGATGAAAACCAGCAGGGTGAGAACCAGGCCAATAACTGACAATCTTCCGTAGTTTTCTTCTGGTTGCATGGCTGCTTACCTTTCTTAAGCGCCGGTGATCTGCGAAGGGTCGAAATCGGATCGCTCGATGGGCTTCGACGTATCGACCCATACTTCACCGCTGCGAACGGAAACCTGGAAGGTATCCAATGGGCGCGGGGCCGGCCCGCCCAGCACAACCCCGTTGCGGTCGAACAGCGATCCGTGGCACGGGCAGTGGAACTGACCTTCTTCTTCAACCCATGGAACAGCACAGCCGAGATGGGGGCATTTTTGCCACATCGCAAGGAATCCTTCTTCCGAGCGGGCGATAAAAAAGCGACCTGCCAGGATGCGGTTCACGCTGTTGATGGCGAACTCTTCCACCTTGCCGGCATAGATGAGGCCTCCAAAACCGCCGCCGGATACGGGCCTGAGATAATTCAGCAGCCCGATCAGCGCCTGTCCCATCAGCAGCGCCAGAGATCCTCCCCAGGCAATCCCTAGAAACGAGCGGCGGGAAAGCGTTTTATTGGGTGTTTTTCGTTCTGACACGACTCGCCTCCTGCTACAGATTCTGGAACGGGTTATACCCGCCTGGCATATCCCAGGGCCAGTACAGCTCAAATCCCGGCCCGCGGAAAAGGAACCCGGTCAGTGTAAAAACAACTGCCGAAACAAACAGCAGTGTGAACATGACCAGCACCAGCTCGCGCGCCGTGGGTTTGCTGCGCCACACGGCCAAAAGCGGCAGGATCACAATCACGCTCATAATCGCCCCTGGAATCAGGGCCTGCACCACCAGGTCCGGCGCCGCGCCGCGTAGAAGCTCGCGCAAAGGCACGAAGTTGTCGAACAAGATATACGCCGGCATGATAACCAGCGCGTAAAGCGCTGTGAACAAGGTAATGCGCTTGCCGCGTTTCGAGGTAAACCAGCGCCCGGCGCCCTGCCGCGATTGGTCGATATACGGAATGGCGATGACAAACAGCACCATCAGCGTCGGCATGGCTACCGCCATCAGGGTGGGGTGACCGTGCTCCAGCATCTCCTGCAAGCCCATGAAATACCAGGGAGCCTTGGCTGGGTCGGTGGTCTGGTTTGGGTTGGCGATTTCTTCCAGTGGTGCATCGACACCCAGCGCCATCACCAGCAGCGCCAGCACAACACCCATCGTGAGCAGCACTTCGATCAGCGCCACAACCGGAAAAGCAAACACGGTATTGTCCGGTCCGTGATCCACCAGTTGAGAAGGGGCGCGGTGCACCAGCTCAACCAGCGAATAGGTCTTCTTGCTGCTGCGAGAGAAAGGCGCTTCTTTCGATTGGTCAGCCATCTTACCCTTCTCCTTCCTCTTTGATCTCGTTCGCTGCCAGACCGCCGTCCTTGCGTACACGCCACATGTGCAAAGAAATGAGCAGCGCCATGGCTGCAGGGATCAGCATGATGTGCAGCGCGTAGAAACGAGTCAGCGCTTCCTGACCTACCTCGGGTCCGCCGAGCAAAAAGATGCGAATCGTCGATCCCAGGAGGGGCTCATAGGCTGCCACGCTCGTGCCTACGGTAATTGCCCAATATGCAAGCTGGTCCCACGGCAGCAGGTAGCCCGTGAAACTGGCGCCCAGGGTAAGCAGGAGCAGCACAACGCCCACCACCCAGTTGAACTCCCTGGGCGGTTTATAAGCGCCGGTATAAAAAACCCGCACCATGTGCAACACCACCACGATCACCATCAGATGGGCGCCCCAACGGTGCAGATTGCGCAGCAGCTGTCCGAAAGGCACCTGGGTTTGCAGGGTAATGATGTAGCCGTAGGCTCGCTCGACTGAAGGCACGTAGTTGAACATCAACAACAGCCCTGTAAGCGAAAGTTCCAGGAAGGCGATTACGGATATCACGCCCAACCCCAGGCTATAAGTTGCCTTAAGGCTTTGCCGGTTCACCTTGACCGGGTGGAGATGGAAAAATATGTTGGTAGTCATCACCAGCGAACGGTCCAATGGGTTATCGGGAAAGCCATGGCGAAAAAACGAGCGCCAGACGCGTGAGCGGGTGATAAATTCGACCAGTCTCGACATAGTTGCTCTCTCCATTTCGCAATCACATACCTGCGGGATGGCTTGTGTGCAGGTCAATCCGCGTAAGATAGAGTCTCTTCGAAGCGAAACGCTTCCATGGTAATCGCACCGGTGGGACAGCGCTTGGCGCACAAGGCGCAGCGTGTGCAGGCATCGTCATCCTTCAGCATAGCCGCCACCGTGGGTACTTCTTCCGCAGCCCAGGCGGAAATGGGCGCGCCCAACTGCGCCTCAACCACCTTCTCCAGGGCGGCATCCCCAATCAGCTCATCCACGCGCACGATCTTCAAGCAGTCCCAGGGGCAAACATCGACACAGCCATTGCACAGGATGCACAATGTGCCATCGAAAATCGTATTGACGCTGCACTCCAGGCAGCGGCTGCCTTGTTCTGCGGCTTCCTCGACTGAGTACCCCAGCTCGATCACCGAGATCCCGGTACGCCGGTCTACTGGCAGACCAGGCACCTTGCTGCGCGATTTTTTGGTCCAATCCGGGAACATGCTGTGACCCGGCAGATCCGTCCATTCGGTCTTGACCTCGGTCACCAACCGGCGACCCTGGATGCGCGCTTCCATGCCCAGGGCGGCAATGTGACCATCGCGTACCGCACTGATGATCAGGCGCGGGCCAAAGGCCACGTCTCCACCGGCATAAATTCCGGGTACTGAGGTTTCACACGTCTCCGGGTCGATCTGTACCAGGCCGCGCGGCGTGATGGTGATATCTTCCGCCCCACCCAGCACCTCCAGGTTTGCCTTCTGACCGATCGCCAGGATGAGCGTGTCACATTCCATGATGCGCTCGCTGCCCTTCCTGAACTTGGGGTTGAAGCGTTTGTTTTCATCGAAGACCGACTCGACATCGATCACTTCAAGGCCGGTCACTTTGCCGCCCTTTCCCAGGATGCGATTTGGCCCTACCCTGGGATAGACCGTGATGCCTTCTTCCAGAGCTTCTTCGATCTCAAAGCGTGAAGCCGGCATCTCCGACCAGTCTTCGAGCGCAATCATCTTTACGTCGGCGACGCCCAGGCGCAGCGCCGTGCGGGCTACATCCAGCGCCGATTTGACCGCTTCGGAGGCCTCCTCACTGCGCGCTTCTTCATCTTGCAAGGCGTCTTGCTGTTCTGCGGAAGCCTGCCCAAGGCGCAGCGCAGTACGGGCGGCATCCATGGCTACATCGCCGCCGCCCACTACCAGCACCCGCCTACCAAGCTCGACTTTATAGCCCATGTTGTAGTTGAGCAGCAAATCCACCGCAGTGATGACCCCATCCTGGTCAACGCCTTCGATGTTCAGCTTCCGGCCTTCCATCAGGCCTATTCCCAGGAATATTGCGTCGTAATCCCGGCGCAAGTCGGTCAGCTTGATAACTTTACCAATGGGCGTATCGAAATGAACCTTGACGCCCATGTTCAAGATCGACTCGATCTCCAGATCCATAGCTTCCTGGTCGATGCGGTAAACGGGAACGCCGTAGCGCATCATTCCCCCGGTCTTCGAGCCGGCTTCGAACAAGTCAACCTGGTGACCTAACAACGCCATGTCATGGGCAACCGTCAGTCCGGATGGGCCGGCGCCGATGATGGCAACCTTGCCGCGCTTGCGTCCCGGTTCAGCTGCCAGCTGTTCAAGCTTCTGGCGCGACCAGCGCACCTGCGAATAGCTCACCTCCGGCCCTTCGCCCGGATAGACCGGCTCGGATTTGGGCAGGAGATTATCCATCACAAACACATCTTCCAGGGGGATGAGCTGTTTGCCATCTTGCGAGGCCGCTCCGGGAAGCCTTTGACCGGCTTCCGGTCCGTACCGCTCGGTAAGCACGCGCTTGAGAGGCCGGATGGCGATCGGCTCTCGGTCTGGGCCGATCACACCCCGGCGGCAGGCTGTTTCGCAGGGCGCTCCACAAATCCGCCCGCAGACGGTGGAAAGCGGGTTGGGATCATGGGAAATCTCATAGCCCAGCTCGAGCTGGCCGCGTGCAATCGCGGTCACATAACCGCGCGAATCAGTGTACACCGGGCAGGCGTGCTGGCACTTTACCATCGCCCGCCAATGGTCGGTATCGGCGATCGAAACGCGATAGCTGCGTTTTGTCATAAATACCTCCCGCACTGGCTCCCCGCAGGGAGCATCGGATTATCAACCCTGGGTTCTGGAAATGTTCTCCCCTGCCCCTGGCTCGATTCGCCGGGGGCAGGGCATATATTTTGCTACAGAATTACTTTAGCGTCATCAGAAACGCCACCAGCTGATCTATCTGCTCTTCACTCAGTTCAGTCCCCCAAACCTTAGGCATTGTGCCCGCCGGAAAGCCTTCGACCAGGTGAGCGTCCGGCTCCAGGATGGACTGTTTGAGATACTCCTCAGCAGACATGCCCGAAACCGTAGTTCCGGCGCGCGAGCCTGCCCCTGCCAGGGAAGGGCCTACAATCACCTGACCCGCCTCCAAGGAGTGGCAGGTCTTGCAGCCCGGCTGGGCGCCGATAATATCCTGACCGTACAGAGCCGCGCCGGCATCCGCGGCTGCCTCGCTGCCGCTGTCACCACCACCGCCGCAGGCTGATAGCAGCAGAGCAGCCAAAACTGCTACGATCACGAATATCAGGGCTTTATTCTTCGACATGAGAGTCTCCTTTCATTTTCTTTGCTGTTAATTTGAGTGTTTTTATCCAGATTGTCCCGATCGTCACAAACGAACGTCTTAAGTCTACTTCAAGCTCAACAGAAAAGCAACCAAATCATTCAATACACTCCAATTCAATCAATAAAAGAGCAGCGGCGGATGCATTATCCGCCGCTGCTCCCAAGTCACGGTTAATCTTGTGGTGAGGATCAGGCAAGCTCTATGACAGCACCGGCTGCTTCCAGCTTCGCTTTCGCGTCGTTGGCAACTTCCTTGCTGACAGCTTCCAAAACCTTACCGCCGGCGGTCTCAGCCATATCTTTAGCCTCTTTCAGGCCCAGGCTGGTGAGCTGGCGAATGGTCTTGATGACCTCGATCTTTTTCGGACCGGCATCCTTGATGACCACATCGAATTCGGTTTTCTCTTCGACAGGCTCAGCAGCGGCAGCGGGGGCGGCAGCGGCAGCAGCAGCTACCGGAGCAGCCGCGGATACACCCCAGGTTTCTTCCAGTTTCTTCACAAGCTCAGCAGCCTCAAGAACGGTGAGCTTGCCCAGCTCTTCCACGAGTTTATTCAGATCAGCCATTTCAATACTCCTTCTTATATCTGACAGATGAAATCAGGTTATGTCCTGTTACAGGTTCCAATTACATGAATACAGTTGCACCGATCAGGCAGCTAAAGGCGCTGCCTCTTCGGCCTTGTCGCGATCGGCATAGGCCTGGAATACAGCTGCCAGGGAGCGAGCCGGCTCGGCAAGGGTGCGTACCAGCTTGCTGGCTGGCGCCAGGATTGTGCCCAGAACCTGGGCGCGCATTACCGGCAGCGGCGGCAAATCGGCCAAAGACTTTACCTGGTCGGATGTCATCATCTCGGTGCCCAGGTAGCCGCCCTTGACTTTCAGGAAATCAGATGTACGAGCATACTCTGAAATCACTTTTGCCAAACCGGGTGCATCCGTGAATGCAAAGCTTACCGCTGTACTGCCTTCGAAAAAATGTTCGGCAACAGAGTAACCTGCCTGTTTGAGGGCCAGCCTGCCGAGGGTGTTCTTCACAATGTGAAGTTCTCCACCCACTTCGCGGATTTTAGCTCGCAAATCATCCAGCTGCTTCATCGTCAAGCCGGTATATTCGGTGACGATCAAGGCCTTACTGCGGCTGATCCACTCGCCGTATTCGGCGACAACATCTTGCTTGCGCTGACGCGAGATAGCCAAAGCGTTTAACCTCCTTTCAATAAAAAGTCTTTGCCTCGCCGGTGGCCGGGCAAAGACTCTCCTGGGGGCATGCAAGACTCCTGCGTAAGCAAGAGCTTTGAGCCTGGAGAAGTCCTCACCTCGGCAGGGGATTAAGCCCGGGGTACGGGCGCCTGCTGTCTTAGGCGAAGCCTTCGCTCAAAAGGGCATTTTTACGTGCCCTGCGAATTCTTGGCTCCTATTCAGGAACCTCCATAGATTGGGCCTGAACGGGATCAACTTTAATCCCGGGTCCCATCGTGGTTGTCACAGTGATCCGCTTAATATAGATACCTTTGGCAGCCGCAGGACGCGCCTTTTTAATGGCCTCCATCAAAGCCGCCAGATTATCATAGAGCTTATTGGCTTCAAACGAGACTTTGCCAATTGGTACGTGCAGGTTTGCAGTCTTGTCGACGCGAAATTCCACACGGCCGGCTTTGGCTTCCTGGATCACGCGGGGAAGGTCCTCAGCCGGAACAACCGTGCCAGCCTTGGGGTTGGGCATCAGGCCGCGCGGGCCCAGGATGCGCCCCAGGCGTCCAACCTTGCTCATCATATCCGGGGTTGCAATGGCGACATCGAAGTCCGTCCACCCCCCCTGAATGCGCCCCAGGGTTTCATCATCATCCGCCACAACATCGGCGCCATTGTCGCGCGCCAGCGTGGCGCCTTCGCCTTGAGCAAATACCAATACGCGCACCGTCTTGCCAAGCCCGTGCGGAAGCACAACCACATCACGCACCTGCTGGTCCGCATGCCGCGGATCTACGCCCAGGCGCATGTGCACTTCCACGGTGGCATCAAATTTAGTCGTGGAAGTCTCTTTTGCCAGTTTCAACGCATCTGCTGGCGGCATGGAAATATTCTCGTCAACTTTTGCCGCTGCAGCCAGATATTTCTTTCCGTGTTTTGCCATCATCTACTCCTCGGTGGTTCTAACGGGCGGGGTGCCCTCCCACAGGATTCTAGTCAACTACCTGTAGACCCATGTTGCGAGCCGTGCCTTCAATCTGGCGCATAGCGCCTTCGATATCAATCGCATTCAGATCTTTCATCTTCAGCTCTGCGATTTCCCGGACCTGCGCCCGGGTTACCTTGCCCACCCTTTCGCGCGGTGGATTCGCCGAGCCTTTATCTACACCGGCAGCCTTCTTAAGCAGCACCGCGGCAGGCGGCGTCTTCAAGATAAAGGTGAAGGAGCCATCCGAAAAGATACTGATTTCGGCAGGAATGATCTCGCCCATGCGGTTCGATGTGCGAGCATTGTATTCCTTACAAAAGGCCATCAGGTTGATCCCGTGACCGGCCAATGCGGGGCCGATTGGGGGGGCCGGATTGGCTTTACCGGCTGTGATCTGCAAACGTACTACGGTCTTAAGTTTCTTTGCCATGCAAACATCTCCTTTGTGGTTTTAGCGGGTGCTGGTAGGCACCCTCCCACGATATCGCTTTCTGCTGCCATGCAGAAGAAAGCGGATCGCTCTTTCAGGCTTTTTCTACTTGCAAGAAATCCAATTCCACGGGGGTTTCCCGCCCGAAGAAATTGACCATCACACGGACTTTGGCGCGCTCCATATCAATTTCCGAAACCGTGCCACGAAAATCGTTGAATGGCCCATCCACGATGCGAACGCGCTCGCCCGACTTGAATGTCACCTTGATGCGCGGCGCCTCGGCTTCCATGCGGCGGATGATCTGAGCCACCTCTTCCGGGCGAAGGGGGGTGGGATTGTTGCCCATACCCACGAAGCCGGTTACACCAGGCGTGTTGCGGACAACATACCAGGATTCCTCGGTCAAGATCATGTTGACCAGGATGTATCCCGGAAACACGCGGCGCTCAACCGTGCGGCGCTTACCTTCTTTGACCTCGATCTCCTCTTCGGTGGGAACCACGACATCGAAAATCTTATCTTTCATGCCCATGGTTTCGATGCGCTGTTCGAGGTTATGGCGAACTTTATTCTCATAACCCGAATAACAATGCACCACGTACCAGTTGCGGCCGTCGGCGCTCTCCGGCATCTCATCCGGAGAACCGAATCCTAATTCGTCCGCAGCATTTAATTCTGCTGAAGTATCCATGGGCTCTTCGGCGATCTCGCCCTCTTCGGAACGGTCTTCCTGGTCGTGCAAATTTTCCATTCTTTCCAGGTTCCCAATACTCAACTCACCCTGCGCCAACAGGCTCTCAGCCCAGGATAAGGGCAAATAAGCGTGAAAACAGAAAATCCAGCAGCCCCAATAATGCGCTCATGCCAAACGTGACGATCAAGACCACAATGGTTAGATTGACCGCTTCCTGGCGGGTAGGCCAGTTTACTTTGCGCAGTTCACCCATGGTCTCCCGGAAGTAGCGCTGGATTGCATTGGACTGCTTCCGCTCTACGCTTTTGCTTTTCTCATCTTTGGCCAAGGCGGCCTCCTTACTTACTACCTAGCCGTGTTTGGCTACAATGCACTGCCTATGCCAGCTCATTTTGCCAAATTTTTACGGACAAAACGCCGCCTTTGGAGACGGCGTTGTCCAGCTTAGGCAGGCCAGGCAGGACTTGAACCCACAACCGCTCGTTTTGGAGACGAGAGCTCTACCAATTGAGCTACTGGCCTGTGTTCGTGCCAGTTGAGGAGGGCTGTCTTCCATTCGCCGGTTTCAAAGCTGACACGCTTTGCTGCGAATGAGATGCCGCCCTCCTCAACCGAACGATCACTTCGACTCGCGGTGCAGTGTATGCCTCCGACAGCGCGGGCAGAATTTCTTCAATTCCATACGGCCCGGGTCATTACGGCGGTTCTTTTCCGTCGTATAGTTGCGTTCTTTGCACTCAGTGCAGGCCATTGTAATGACCGGGCGAACATCTTTCTTAGAAGCCATATTTATCTACTCGGCGCCGTATGCCTACAGCGCTCCTCCTGACTAATCCAAAATCTCAGTGATCACGCCGGCGCCGACTGTCAGGCCGCCTTCGCGGATAGCAAACTTCGAGCCTTGCTCCAATGCGACGCGTACGATCAATTCCACTTCCATGACCACGTTATCGCCAGGCATCACCATCTCGA
>JBGSTO010000003.1:0-2925 GCA_041736465.1 Anaerolineales bacterium
GCGCTGATGCTGATGCTGCTGGCGCCCTTCCTGCTCACCGTGGGCCTGGGCTTCGTCACCGGCAGGCTCTCCGGCGGCTCGGGTTCGTCCGGCTTGAGCGATATCCCGGTGGTGCTGGTCAACCAGGATCAGGAACAGCTGGGGAGCGCGCTGGTAGAGCTGTTTTCGTCCGAAGAGCTGGCGGAGCTAATCGAGCCGCAGCAGAGCCATGACCTGGCGGCCGCGCGCCGGCTGGTAGATGACGACCAGGCGGCGGCGGTAGTTTTCATCCCGCAGGGTTTCACCCGCAGCATCATCCCCGCAGCAGGCAGCGCGGCGCTGGCAGAGCCGGTGCAAGGCGCAGAGCTGCGCGTCGTGATCTACGCCAACCCGTCGCGCCCTACCAGCGCCGGCGTGGTGCAGACCATCGTGGAGCAGTTCATCAGCCGGGTGGAGACCGGGCGTATCGGTGGGCAGGTGGCAGTGACTCAGCTGCTAACCAGCGGCCGCATCCAGCCACCGCAGGCAGACGCGGTGGGAATGGAGATCGGCGCTCGCCAGGCCAGCGCCGGTGATACCACCGCCATCCGGCTGAAGAAGATCAACGCCGGGGAAGCGCCGGTAGAATTCGACGTGCTGGCATACCTTGCGCCGGGCATGGCGCTGATGTTCCTGATGTACACGGTTTCCTACGGCGGGCGTTCAATTTTAGCGGAGCGTTCCCAGGGCACGCTGCCGCGCCTGCTGGTTTCGCCCACCTCCACCACCCAGGTGCTGGGCGGCAAAGTGCTGGGCATCTACCTGACCGGCGTTGCCCAGCTCGCCATCCTGATCCTGGCGTCCACGCTGCTGTTCAACCTGAAGTGGGGCAACCCGCTGGGTGTCGTCCTTTTGGTGCTGGCAGCAGTCTTTGGCGCCACTGGCTGGGGCATGCTGCTGACCGCCGTAGCGCGCAACCCCGGGCAGGTGGCCTCGCTCGGATCGGCGCTGATGCTGACCTTCGGCATCCTGGGCGGCAGCTTCATCAGCCTGAACGCCCTGCCCACTCCCATACAGTGGATCAGCCGCATCACGCCCAACGCCTGGGGGCTGGACGGCTTTACTGCCCTGGCCCTGGGCGGCGGGCTTGCCGAGGTAGCAGCTCCGGTAGGAGCGCTGCTGGTGATGGGCGCAGTGCTGTTTCTCATCGCTACCCTGCTGTTCAACCGCCAGGCCATCCTGGAGCGCTGACGGAGCTGGCTATGCTCAAAAAAGTGCTGGCGATCATCCGCAAAGATATCCTGCTGCGCTTCAGCAGCAAAGCTGAGCTGCTCTACTTCCTGATTCTGCCGCTGTTCTTCACCTTCCTGTTGGCTGGCGGCACGCCTTCCGGCGAGGAAGATAACCGCATCCGGCTGGTCGTTGCCGACCAGTCTGGCACGCCGCTCTCCGCGCAGTTAATCGCCGCGCTGCAGGCCTCCAAAACGGTGCGTCCCGAGCTGATGCCGCTGAACGAGGCTATGGCGGAGTTCGACGAGCGCCAGGTATCGACGCTGCTGATCATTCCACCTGGTCTTGATTTGGAAATGACGCAAACTGGCGGCGTGGAGCTGGAGCTGTACCAGCAGCCCAGCAACATCAACACTCTGGCTGCCGAGCAGGCGCTGCTGGCAGCCCTCAACCGGGTGACCGTCGCGCTGCAAACCGCCCAAACAGCCACCAGCGAAGCCGAGCGCCTCCAGGCTTTCGACTCGCCGGCTGCCCGCCAGGCGTATTTTCAAAGCGCCCTCGACATGGCCCAGGAGCTGATGGACACAGCCCCGCCGCGGCTGGCAGTGGAGCGCGCCTCCACCGCCGACCCGGTGGAATACGATCCCGCTGCAAGCTCCTCCGCCGGGCAGATGATCACCTGGGTGTTCATCCCCCTGGTGGGCATCTCGGCTCTATTTGCGTATGAACGCAGCCAGGGCACGCTGCGCCGCCTGCTGACCTCCCCCACCGCCCGGGCGACCTACCTCCTTGGCACGATCACCGGTCAGGTGCTCATGGCGCTGCTGCAGATGGCGCTGCTGCTGGTATTTGGCATCTTCGTGATGAAGCTCAACTGGGGGCGCGAGCCGTTGGGTCTGGCGCTGGTGCTGGTGCCGTTCGCCCTGGCAGCCGCCGCCCTGGGCACTACGATGGGCACCTTCATTAAAAGCGAAGGGCAGGCCAACGGGCTCAGCATCATGACCGGCATGGTGTTCGCCTTGCTGGGCGGCTGCTGGTACCCGATCGAGCTGTTCCCCGAGTTTGTGCGCAATGCCGTGAAGGTGCTGCCCACTACCTGGGCCATGCAGGGTATGCTCGACCTGGCGCTGCGCGGCGGCGGACCGGCGGAGGTGCTGCTGGAAGGCGGCGTATTACTTGGTTTTGCGCTGCTGTTCTTTACAATCGGGGTGTGGCGCTTCCGCTACGAGTGATAACCTGAATCAGGCTGTGAGCATCTGGAGAAAAATCGTGAGACTCGTCTTGAGTGTTGTCGCTGTGCTGTTAATTCTTACTGGTGGAGTGTGGTTCTTGCAGGGTATCAATATCCTGCCCGGCAGTTTTATGACTGGTCAGACTGAGTGGGCGGTCTACGGTGGAATCGCATTGGCTGCCGGGGTTGGGCTGCTCGTATTTGCGAACCGGGCGACTCATCCCAGGTAGCGGTAGCCGCGCCCCGGCACAGTTAGAATGTGCTGCGGGTCGGAGGGTTTCAGCTCGATCTTGCGCCGCAGGCGGCGCACCAACTGCGCCAGGCTGTCGTCGCGCAGCCCGGCGGCGTGCACTTCCTCAGGCCACACCGACTGGATCAGATCATCTTTTTCACACACTTCCCCGGTGTGCTGCTGCAGGTATTTCAGCAAGCGGTGCTCGGCTGCAGTGAGCTGGCTCGTATCGAGGCGCTGTTTGGCGGCTGGCTGCTGCGGCGCTGGCTCGCCC
>JBGSTO010000048.1:0-2183 GCA_041736465.1 Anaerolineales bacterium
GGCACGAGGCGCTCGGAGGCCACCAGCACTTTATTGTTACACACGAGCTGGGTGGAGCCGCCGCCGTCGAGCATCATGATCTGCTGCGCGCCGAAGCTGCGCAGTGTCTCGGCGGCGTGCGCCTGGCTGGCGGTGCGGCTGTTGAAGATGAGCACGGTTTCGGATAGACCGTCGCCGCTGCGGTCCTGCACGCCCACGAAGGTGCGCCCGGTGTTGTGCGTGGCGCGCTTGTTGGCGTCTTCGGCAAGACCGCCCAGGATGTGCGGGGCGGTGGACTGGTACAGGCTCTCGGCGCTGAGCAGCTGGATATTGGCACGGCCGGGCCACAGCTCCAGGATGAGCTTCTTGCCTTCGAACTGGTTGGCGGCGTAGCCATCGGTGAGGATTTGCCCGTCGACTTTGAGCGGGAAGGGCAGGCGGGTGGGGTACTCGGGCATGTAGAAGAAGCTGCCGTTGGCGGCGCAGAACAGGCGCCCTTCCTGGCGGGCGTAGGTCTCGTAGAAGACCTGCACGGTCTTGGAGCGGAAGCGGGCGTCGCTGCCGCCGTAGGAGCCGCGATTGCTGCGCTGCTCTGTGACTGCGCCGGAGAGCAGGCGCAGCTCGGCGCCGCTGGAGAGGTCGATCACCTGGACGTAATCCGGGCTGCCCCCGGAGTAATCCTTGCGGAACAGAGCCACGCCGGCGGCGGAATCCACCAGGCGGAAACCGGCCGGAGCTTCTGCCTCTGGCAGGGACTGGGCGCGGGCGAAGGCTGGCGGCTGGTAAAGCGCCAGGAGCACGAGAATGAGAAATATTCGATACTGCCGTGGTTGGCTGGCAATCAGTGCGGGCACGCCGGCTTTGCTCTCCGTCCAATCGAGCCTGGGTGGCTCCCTCGTCCTGAGGGAGGGGAGTGTTAATTAGAACGCTTGTTCTATTATTACTCTTTTAGCGGGGAATGTCAAGAGGCAGTGGAAATGAAGCAGTTTGGCCTCTACAGGCTGGACAATTTGCCGACGGCGATGTGGGTGGAGAGGTGCACGCGCTCCTGCCCCAGGCGGGCGATGAACCCGCTGCACTCGAGGCGGTCCATGACCGGGCCTTTGACTTCTGCCAGGTGCAGCTCCACCCCGGCGGCGTGCAGCTCGGTTTGCAGGTTATCCAGGGTTTCCAGGGCGCTGGCGTCGATGAAGTTGATGGCGCTGCAGATCAGCAGCAGGCGCTGCACCTGAGGGCGCTCGGCGATGGCGTTGAGCAGGGCGGATTCCAGGTACTGGGTGTTGGCGAAGTACAGGCTTTCGTCGACGCGCACCGCCAGGATGTTGGGCCAGGTCTCAACGCGGTGGCGCAGGATGTTGCGAAAGTGCTCGCTCTCGCCCACTCGCCCGACGACGGCGATGTGCGGGCGGCTGGTGCGCCACAGGTACAGACCCAGCGAGATGACCACGCCGGCCAGGATGCCGGTTTCGGCGCCCCAGACGAGCACGACGATGAAGGTTACCAGCAGCGAAAGCCCGTCGGCTTTGTTGTAGTTCCAGATGCGGGGCAGGGCGGCAAAGTCCAGCAGGCTGGAAACGGCGACGACGATGATGGCTGCCAGGGCGGCGCGGGGCAGGAAGGCGAACAGCGGCGTCAGGAAAAGCACTGCCAGCGCCACCAATGCGGCGCTGAGCATGGATGCCAGGCCGGTTTTGGCGCCGGCGCTGAAGTTGACCATGGAGCGGGATAGACCCCCGGTGACCGGGTAGCCGCCGGTGAAGGCTGCGCCCAGGTTGGCGAGACCCAGGGCGACCAGCTCCTGGTCGGGGTTGATTTTTTGGCGCCTGCGGCTGGCGAGGGAGCGCGCCACGGAGATGCTCTCCAGGAAGCCGACCAGAGCGATCGTCAGGGCAGGGGTGGCTAAGGATTTCCAGGTGTCCAGGTTGAAAGCGGGCAGGGTCAGGGAGGGCAAACCGGCGGGGATGGAGCCAACCACCTGCACGCCGGACGTTTCGTGCAAGCCGAGCAGCCAGACCAGCAGCGCGCCGGCGAGCACCACCAGCAGCGGCCCGCTTTTGCTGAGGAAGAGCGCCGCTCCAGGTGGGAGTCCGAGGCGGGTGAGGGTACTTTCCAGCCGGCTGCGGAAGAAAAACAGGATCGCCAGGCTGCCCAGGCCGATCGCCAGGGTGACCGGGTTGGCCTGCTGCAGGTTAGCAGCCAGGGCA
>JBGSTO010000054.1:0-1834 GCA_041736465.1 Anaerolineales bacterium
TTATCCTCCTGGCGCGCAATGCCCCAGGCGTGCGCCTGCACCTCGAAACCCGCATCCCGCAGCACTTGCGCGGCGCTCAGCACGGCCTCCACACCCCCCGGCGTGTCCTCGAACACATGCAGGTGGGTTTCCTTGCCTCCGAGCGTCGCCTGAACGGCTGAGGACGCCCTTCCGGTGGTGTGCAGCTGCAGACCGTCCTGCAGAGCACGCAGCTCATCCCCATAAACGGCTGCCAGCGTCGCTGCCAGCGCCTGCACCGGCGAGGGCTTGAGATAAGCCTCGGCGCTAGCGCCGTGCAGCTCCGCCAGGTAGCTCACCCGCCCGTAGCCGATCAAAGGAACGTCCTGCAGTCCCACAATCTCGAGGGCTAATTCGGCCTCCGGCGCATAGCCGTGCGCGCTCGTTGAAACCTGCCTGGGCGGCAGCGAGGGGCGCATGGTGTAAGCTGCCAGCGCCAGCTCGCCGGCGGCTTGCCGCGCCAGCAAGCGCTGCCGCTGCTCTGGCATTAGCTGAGGCCGGTCCAGCATGCGCAGCAGCGAATCGCTTTCGAAGGATGGCGGCAGCCGGTACACCTGCTGGAAGATCTTCGAACCCAGGCTGTAATGCTGAAATACCCGTGTGCTCAGCGAGCGCGAAACATCGCGCGTGTGGCTGAGCAGGTCCGCCAGCAGCGGCTGCCTTCCCAGGTGGGGCAGCAAGTCACTTTCCCCGGATTGCACCGCTGCCAGCACGCTCTCGGCAGGATACACACCGGCTTTCACCGTCGCAGCCATCGCCTGGATCACCGGGCGGTAGGTCAACCGCGAAGGGAAACGGCGCGGCTGCCAGCCATCCAGATCAGCCAATCGTTTGGGAATGCTGATCAATGGATCCACTGCCAGCAGGGCGTCGAACAGCGCCGCCAGCGCCAATGGCGTCATATCCCACTCGCTGGTGATGCGGTTGGCTTCGAACAGGGAAATCTCCGCCTCTCCGGGCAGATGGGCGGAGTCGATGCCCAGGCGATGCGTGAAGTGCTGCAGGGCGGCCTGCACCGCGGCGCGGTAGCCGCGCGGCTCTACCAGCACCCCGTCGATGTCGAACAGGAAGATCGTCTGCTTCAGCATAGGCTCAACGTTGGCGGCGCTCCAGTTCTGCCAGCACGTCCGCCGGCGCCAGCCCGCGCGCTGCCATCAGCACCAGCACGTGGTAGCTCAGATCGGCGATCTCTTCCACCAGGCGCCTATCCCCCTGCCCCTTGGCTGCCAGGATCACTTCCACGGTCTCTTCGCCGACTTTCTTGATGATTTCGTCCTCTCCCTGCGCCAGCAGGCGGGCGGTGTAGGATTCCGGCGTGGGGTGGTCGCGCCGCTGGCAGATGGTGTGGTACAGCTGGTCCAGGCTCATGGGATTTCTATGCTCCGGTAAAAACAGCTCGTCTCGCCGGTGTGGCAGGTGGGGCCGTCGGGATGCACGATTAACAGCAGGCTGTCTTCGTCGCAGTCGATGCGCATTTCTACAATGCGCAGGAAATTGCCCGAAGTGGCGCCCTTCAGCCACAGCTCCTGGCGGGAGCGCGACCAGAAATGCGCCAAACCGCTTTCCAGCGTGCGCCGGTAGGCTTCGGCGTTCATATACGCCAGCATCAGCACCTGCTTGCTGGCGGCGTCCTGAACGATGGCAGGCGCCAGCCCGGCGAGGTCGAACCTGGGGGAAAGCGGTTGGGGCTCAGCCATAAGCGCCTCCTGCAGCGGGCATCACCGCCGGTCGCACGGGGATACCCTGGGCTGCCAGGTACTGCTTGACCTGCTGCACCGACAGCGCCCCGTCGTGGAACAGGGAAGCCGCCAGGGCC
>JBGSTO010000005.1:0-6754 GCA_041736465.1 Anaerolineales bacterium
GCGCGCGGCTACCACTGACGAGGACGGCTGCCGCTCCGGCGCAGAGGGCCGGTACATGGTTGCCCCGCCTACCATGGTGGCGTCAGATGCCTGCACGGTTGGCTTGTGCTCGCTGCCCTGACCACGAGCGGCGGCCAGCAGCTCCTGAGCTAATTCTCCAGCGCTCTGAAAGCGATCCTGGGGGCTCTTCGCCATACTGCGGGCAATGATCGCCTGGCAAACTGCTGGCAGGGCGCTGCCGCCTGCCTGGATTGCGGTCAGATCTGGTAGGGGTGAGTTGATGTGCATCATCATGACCTTGATCGGGGTTTCCGCCCGATAAGGCTGCTGCCCGGTTAGCATTTGGTAAACCACAACCCCCAGAGAATACACATCGCTGCGACCATCAACGTCTGCTTCACCATGCACTTGCTCGGGACTCATGTAGGCCGGCGTACCGAGCATACTGGCGTTCGCCAGGGTCAAGCTCTCTTGCTGCGCCAGGCGAGCGATGCCGAAATCACTGAGAAAGGCATTGTCATATTTGTCGAATAAGATATTGCCGGGTTTGATGTCTCGGTGCACGATGCCGCGCGCATGGGCTGCATCCAGTGCGGGAGCCAGGCGAGCGATGATTTGGGCTGTCTCTTCCAGCGAGAGCGCTCCGTCCTTTAACCGGTCGGCGAGGGCGCCTCCGCTCATGTAGCGCATGACGATATAGGGTTGGCTGTCTTGCTCTCCAAAATCGTAGACAGGAACGATGGCAGGGTGTTCCAACAGGGCGATTGTCTTGGCTTCGCGTTCGAACCGGGCGCGGAATTGAGCATCGCTTTGCAAGGTGACCGTGAGCACTTTGATGGCGACATCGCGCTCGAAGTTCGGATCGTAGGCGTGATAAACAACCGCCATCCCGCCCTGGCCCAGGATCGATTTGACTTGATAACGGCCAATTCGTTCAATGCTCATAGTTGTTTAATCCGAGGGTTAGCATGCTTTCAATGATAAAAGTATTGTACTATGGAATGTTTTTAATCTGATCGCGTTGCGCTTGAAATCAACTCTCAGCTTCGTAAGTTTGCCGCCGGTTCGCTCATGCAGGTGTTTGTGGGTAGATGGAAGCGACACCGTCCCCTTTTACAGGAGGATGAAGGATTGATATATAATCTCCCCCAACAACCGGCATATAACCATGCGGCGAGGTTTCAAGATGAAGCAGAAGCATTTTATTGACCTAAACAAGGGGATCACATTCCTCGTTATCCTGGCGATGATGGCAGCCTACGCCCGCTGGGATAACACCACTGCCTGGGTTTACCTGGCGCTGCACGGCACGTATGGAATCCTTTGGGTATTGAAATCCCGCATTTTCCCCGATAAGCAGTGGGAGCAGCGCACAGGTTGGGCATATGGTTCGGTGATTTTCTTTGGCCTGGCGTTATATTGGATCGCAGGCTGGCTTGTAATCGCCCGCGACGTAGAGGCGCCTGCCTGGATGCTGGCTATCTGTATCAGCGCTTATTCAATGGGGATATTCCTGCACTTCTCAGCCGATATGCAGAAATTTACAGCCTTGCGGCTGCAGCCCGAATGCTTGATCAGCGATGGCCTGTTCTCAAGGCTGCGGAATACGAACTATCTGGGTGAGCTGTTGATCTACGGCAGTTTCGGCGCTTTAGCCATGCACTGGCTGCCCTGGGTAAACCTGTTAGCCTGGGTGATCATCATCTGGCTGCCCAATATGCGCCGTAAAGACCGCTCACTGGGGCGTTATCCGGAATTCGCTGCTTATCAGAAACGAACCCGATTATTCATCCCGTTCATCTATTAGCGCCGGCCTCATCCGGTGCCAAACTGGCGGTCGCCGGCGTCCCCCAGCCCGGGGAGGATATAGCCGCGCTCGTTCAATCGCTGATCGATTGCCGCCAAATGGATGGGAACCTCAGGGTGGTGCTGCTGCATCAAGGCAATCCCTTCTGGCGCGCCCAGGATGCCCACAAACTTAATCTTGCTCACACCCCAACGTTTGAGCACATCGATCGTAGCAACAGCCGATCCTCCGGTAGCAAGCATTGGGTCCAGCACCAGGCACATTGAGACGGTCGGTTCGATGGGCAGCTTGTTGTAATATTCAACCGGCTTCAAGGTGCGTTCATCGCGGTAGAGACCGATATGCCAGACCTCTGCGGAAGGCATCAGATTCCAGATACCTTCTACCATTCCCAGGCCGGCTCTTAAGATCGGCACCAGGCCAATCTTTTCTTTCACCTCCATTCCATGTGCTGGCATCAAGGGTGTATCGACCTCTCTGGGAGCCAGGAGCAGATCAGCCGTGGCTTCGTAGGCCAGCAAGCTGGCGATTTCGCGGATCAGTTCGCGAAATTTCTTCGGTTCAGTATATTTGTCTCGCAGGCGAGTTAATTTGTGCGCCACCAATGGATGGGGAGAAGCAATAACATTTGACATTTTGTTTTCTCCAGAATTGGAATATGCCTTACTGATATTATAGAGGATTTAGCCCGCAGCGTGAACTGATTCACCTGCCGCATAAAGGGTTATAATCACGCACATGGAAAACAGCCCTAATCGCCTGGTCAACCCGCAGCCACAGCCGGACGATCGCCTGGACATGGCGCTGCGGCCGCGCCTGCTTTCAGATTTGATCGGCCAGGATAAAGTTAAAGAGAATCTCCAAATCTTAATTGCCGCCTCTCGCCAGCGCAGCGAGCCTTTGGACCATGTTTTATTCTACGGTCCTCCGGGTCTGGGGAAGACAACTCTGGCGCACGTCCTGGCTAACGAGATGGATGTGAACATCAAGATCACTTCTGGGCCAGCGATCGAGCGCCCAGGTGATCTGGCTGCCATCCTGACCAACCTGCGCGCGGGTGATGTGTTATTCATCGACGAAATCCACCGTTTGGGGCGGGCGATAGAAGAGGTGCTTTATCCGGCGATGGAAGACTTCGCCCTGGATATTATCATCGGCAAGGGACCTTCGGCGCGTTCCATCCGCTTAAAGCTGCCGCATTTCACGGTGATCGGCGCTACCACTCGTCTGGCACTGCTCACCTCGCCACTGCGGGCGCGCTTTGGCGCCGTCTACCGGCTCGATTTTTATGACCTGCAAGCTATGCACCAGATCGTAGCACGCGGGGCCAGAGTTTTGGGGGTGGAGAGCGACCCTGAAGGCGTCGATGAAATTGCACTGCGAGGCAGGGGCACCCCGCGTGTCGCCCTTCGCCTGCTGCGGCGCGTGCGAGATTTTGCCGAGGTGCGTGCCAATGGGATGATCACTCGCCAGGTTGCCCACCAGGCTCTGGATCTGCTGGACGTGGATGCGATCGGACTGGACGATATGGACCGGCGCGTGCTGAGCACGATCATTGAGAAATATCGCGGTGGACCGGTCGGGCTGAGCACCATCGCGGCCTCGATTTCAGAGGAACCAGATACCATCATGGATGTCGTTGAGCCTTATCTGCTGCAGCTTGGCTTCTTGGAGCGCACGCCCCAGGGGCGGACTGCAACCAGGCTGGCGTACGAACACCTGGGCTTGCATCCTGAGAACGATGGTCAGCCCAAGCTTTTCGAGTGAGATATGCTGCAGTTTGCCCGCGCGCTGATGATCCTGGGAGTGCTGATCCTGGTCGCAGGAGGGCTGCTGTATCTGGCAGCCAAGATGAATCTCCCTTTGGGACGCTTGCCGGGTGATATCATTCTGCAGCGGGGCAATTTTACCTGTATCTTTCCACTGGCGACTTCCATCCTGCTTTCGGTGCTGTTGACTTTTTTGCTGAGGCTGCTGGTGAAGTACTTGAATCGTTGAAATAATAGATCGTGAAAACAACCGATTTCGATTATCAACTCCCCCCTGAATACATTGCCCAAACACCCATAGAGCCGCGCGACGCCTCACGTTTGCTCATACTGGACCGGCAGAAGGATAGCCTGGAGGAGGCGGTTTTCAAGGATATTGGGCGCTACCTGCGCTCCGGTGACCTGCTGGTGCTCAATGAAACCCGGGTGATCCCGGCGCGCCTTTTTGCCCGGAAAATCCCTTCGGGAGGCCGGGTTGAATTACTGCTGCTGAAGCGCTGTGATGAGCACACCTGGGAGGCGCTGGTGGGCGGGAAGCGACCGCGCGCGGGTTTGCGGTTGGAAGTCGAGCATGGACCGCAGGCAGAGATTGTTGCCGAGCTGGAGGGGTCTCGCCGCCGGATCCAGTTCGAATCGCCGGTCGAGTCTTATCTCGACAAGGCAGGCTACACACCGCTGCCGCCCTACATCCATGCTCCCCTCGATAACCCTGAGCGCTACCAGACCGTGTATGCGCGCCAACCTGGCTCGGCTGCTGCTCCAACTGCAGGTCTGCACTTTACCCCTGGCCTGATCACCCGGCTTGAAGAATTGGGCGTTGGCTTCACTACCGTCACCCTGCACGTAGGTCTGGACACTTTTGCACCGGTGAACGAAGACGACCCTCGCTCGCATCAAATTCATACCGAGTGGTGTCAGATGGATGAGCGGGCAGCCCAGGCAGTCAATGCCGCCCGCGCAGCCGGTGGGCGCATCATTGCAGTGGGAACGACCAGCGTTAGAACGCTGGAGAGTGCTGCGCGCAGCGCCGGGGCCGGAAGCGTGGTAGCCGCGTTCGAGGGAGCGACTGATCTCTATATCTTGCCCGGATATGCATTTCAAGTCGTGGACGCCATGATTACCAATTTTCACCTGCCGCGCTCTACCCTGATCATGTTGGTGAGCGCCTTTTCTGGGCGCGAGCGGGTTCTGGCGGCGTATAATGAAGCGATGAAGAGGGGCTTCCGGTTTTATTCGTTTGGGGATGCCATGCTGATCGTTTGATTGGCTCAGACGTCAGGGGTGTGACATTGATTGAGTTTGCAAACCTGAAAGCACGAGCAGGCGCATTCTGTGTTAATGTATCGGTACGGTGAAAGATCCAGCCATGCCACTCGATGCTGATGATGCTTCCATGGGAGAATTGGATGACATCCTGCTGCGGTTATGCAGGGGAGAGTCGAACGTTGCCATCCCGGCAGTAAATACCGGCGCGACGAATTCAAGGCTTGCCTTCATGGTCGAGCTGGCTCATACGCTGGAACAGCGCAACCGCCTGTGGAAAAAACTCGAGCGCATCACCACCAGCATCAACGCCGGATTTACACTGAAAGACGTACTTGAAAAGGTATACTCGGAATTCCGAGAAATCATCCCTTATAACCGCATTGGGGTGGCGTTAATCGAATCGGAAGGGGTGGTGCGCGCTCAATGGGCGCGCAGCGACAGCGGTGAGATTCAACTGGGCACAGGTTATGCTGCACCGCTGGCTGGCAGCAGCCTGCAGACCATACTGGACACCGGACAGCCCCGCATCATCAACGATCTGGTTGCATACCTTGAGGCAAAGCCTCATTCGCATTCGACGCGCTTGATCGTCAGAGAGGGGATGCATTCATCCCTGACCTGTCCATTGGTGGCAAAAAACGAACCGATCGGTTTCCTGTTCTTCTCCAGCACACAACCGGGTACGTACCAACACCTGCACAGCGAGGTTTTCCAACAGATTGCTGCCCAGCTGGTGGTGATCATCGAAAAAGCAAAACTGGTTTCCGATCTCGAACACAGCAGGGTAGAGATCAAACGCCAGAACGAAGCGCTGCAGCGCCTGGACGAGTTGAAAAACACTTTCATTGCCATTGCCGCTCACGACCTGCGCAGCCCGTTGAGCTACGTACTGACCTCCATCGACTTGATCACTGGACCGGATGCGGAGCTGTATCGCGAGCATCAGGATACTTTTCTTGAGGGCATTCAACGGCAGGTACGCCACATGGTCAACCTGGTGGACGACTTGCTAGATTTGGGCGAGATCCAATCCGGGCGCTTCAAGCTGCATCTCCAGGAATTCAAACTTTCCAGCATCCTGGAAGAAGCCGTGCGCGTGCAATCACAGCTGGCTGCAGCCAAAGGCACGCAGGTCCAACTCGAAATGCAGGAGGATGGCCTCGTCGTTGTCGATCCATCTCGAATGCGGCAGGTGCTGTACAATTTGCTCTCGAATGCAGTGAAGTACTCGCCGCCCAACAGTCAGGTGATGGTGGTCGCGCACAAAGATTCTCCAGGATGGCGGGTGATGGTGGTGGATCAAGGGCCGGGTATCCGGGCAGAAGACCGCCCGCGCCTTTTCGAGCCATACCAGCGATTATCTGCGAAACCCACGGCAGGAGAAAAGAGCACCGGCTTAGGACTGGCGATCTGCCGTTCGATCATCGAAGCGCATGCTGGCAGGATTGGCGTGGATGCCGCCGCCGGTCAAGGGGCGACATTCTGGTTTACTTTACCGGACCGGAGCATCTGAGGCTGCATGGATGCCTGGGAAGCATTAAATGGTCAGGTGGTCGCCTGCCGCGCCTGCCCCAGGCTGGTTGCCTGGCGGCAGCAGGTTGCCAGGGAGCGCCGGCGCGCATACCGCGATTGGGAATACTGGGGAAAACCGGTGACGGGATTTGGCGACCATCGCGCCCGAGTGTTTGTGGTGGGGCTTGCACCCGGGGCGCATGGCTCCAACCGGACTGGTCGTATGTTTACCGGTGATGCTTCAGGCGATTTTCTATATCCTGCGCTGCACCGGGCTGGTTTTGCCAATCAGCCAGGATCTACCCACCCTGATGACGGCTTGGAACTGCACGATTTGTACATTTCAGCAGTTTGCCGCTGTGCTCCACCCGGCAACAAACCTAGCAGCGAGGAAATTGCC
>JBGSTO010000007.1:0-6563 GCA_041736465.1 Anaerolineales bacterium
AATTGGGAGGTGGTGCGCGCCTGCAGGGGTAGGTCTGCTTTGAGATCGCCAGGGGTTACAAGCAGCTGGATGCCCGGGTCTTGCAGGTCAACGGTGAGGATGTGCATGACCATGGGGCGCGGTGAGCGGGTGACTCTGCGCTCATAGAGGATGCCCTGGAAAATTTCCTGGCTCAGCGCCTGCGGCTGTGGGCGAAAGCGCAGAAAGAGGCGCCCGGCAAGCAGAGCGGCGGCGAGCAATGCAAAAAACAGCAGCAGCCAAAGTGCCTTGCGCATAGGTTACGGGTCCGGCAGAGTCCAGAGCATGATGCTGCCGTCTTCGGCCGCGGCAGCCAGCAGGCTGCTATCCGGAGAGATGGCGATATCCAGGATGGCAGCCCCTCCCCCCTTTAGAATGTAATCCGGGCCGTTGGACTGGAATGAGTCTGGCAAGCCGCTCTGCTGCTGCCACAGGTAGGCATCTCCGGCAGGGGTGGCGGCAGCCAGGAAGCGCCCATCGGGAGAAAAGGCCAGGTCGCTGAGTGAACCGGAGCGGGTTTGCAGCTCGACCAACAGGAGACCCTGGTTGGCTGTCCAAATGCGGATGGCGCCATCTTCAAACCCGGCTGCCAGGTTTTCCCCATTGGGGGAGAAGGCCACACAGCACGCGGCTTGATCGCTGGCTTTCCAGGTGTGCAGCCAGCGACTATCCTGCACCTGCCAGACACGCACCGTGCCGTTCGATTCGCCCCATGCCAGATCGCCGCTCTCGGGGTTGAACGCCAGGCTGAGGATGCCCGTCATGCCTTCGTCGATCAGCGCCAGCCTTTGACCGTTGGCGCTTTGCCACAGACGCACGGTGAAATCGCGTGAGCCGGTCGCCAGGATTCTGCCATCCGGCGAATATGCCAGGCTGGTGATCCAATCGGCGTGTTCTGCCAGCGAATACTGCAAGCCGGCATTGTCAACCCGCCACAGGCGCGCTACCGAGTCGACCGAACCGGTGGCGATTTGCTGACCATTGGGAGAGAACACTGCCCGGGTGACGGGGAAGGGGTGCCCCGGCATGACGCGCAGCAGGGAGAGCACGGCAATCCGCCACAGGCGCAGGGTGTTGTCGTCACCGGCTGAAACCAGCAAGCGCCCGTCGGGAGAGAAGTCCAGGCTCAAGACACGCCCGCGATGGCCTTCGAGCAGGGATTGAACTTCAAGCACCTGCGCATCGTTGGCGGGCGTTGGAAAACATGCCGGGGAGGCAGTGGGCACGACCAGGCGGTGGGTAAATTGGTTGTTGCCCTCATTGCTCTCAGAAATCTGATTGCGGGTGTCGATTTCAGCTGCGAGGTCCGGCCCGGTCACCGGTAGGGTAAGCGCCATGCTCTCGCCTGCACTCAGCCCTTGATCGATAACCAGCTCGAACTCGTTCAGCTTCAGGGAAAACCCCCCCGACTCAAGCTGCCCTGAGTTCTGGATCATGAGCACGACCTCGATCTGTGCACCCGGCTCAAAGCAGGGCAGGTCATCCTCGGTCACCAACTGGGCAGACAGGATGCTCAGGTCCGGGAGACCAGCAGGTGTCGTCGTTGGGGCATCCTGGAGGGTAGGGGTTGGCGTGCCGTTCAGTTGGATCGACTTATCGCATGCGGGCAGCAGCGCTGCCAATGCTGCCAGGAAGATCAGGGATGCCAGGCGGACACGGAACTGAAAGGTGCGGGGCAATCTTCGCCATTCCACGAGACTTAAGGCTAGAGTTGAACTTCCCGCTCCCCATCGCGCATGGCGTTGAATGCAGCGATCGAGACTTCCAGCATCTCCAGGCTGGGTTCGCGTGTGGTGAGGTGCTGCAGAGCCAGGTTGGGGCGCACCAGGAACTGGACGAATGGATTTTCGATGTGTGTGGCGGTGAAGCGAATGTACTCATAGGCCAGTCCGGCGAGCACCGGCAGAAACAGCACCCGGCTCGCCAGGCGCCAGAAGGTGGGTAAAGGACCCAGCAAGGAGAAAAGCAGGATCGAGAGCAGCATGAGGGTGAGCAGGAAGGCAGTGCCGCAGCGCGGGTGTTCCAATGAATAGCGGGCGACCTTTTCCGGGGTCAGCTCTGCGCCGGCCTCGAAAGCGTTGATGGTTTTGTGTTCCGCGCCGTGATAGGCGTATACACGGCGGATGTCGGGGATCAGGCCGATGGCCCAGATATACCCGACCAGCAGCAGCAGGCGGATGGCGCCCTCCGCCAGGTTGCTCAGCCAGGCGTTCCAGCCCAGCAGGCGTTCGGTAAGCTGCCCGGCGCCGGCGGGAAGCAGGAAGAAAAGCCCAATACCCAGGCTGAGGGCTACCGCCATGGTGCCAAACAGCGCCGGCCCTTCGATTTTCTCATCTTCATCGGTTTGTAGATTGGCAGAGATGGTCAGGGCGCGCATTCCCAGCCCGAGCGCATCCCACAGGATGACCAGGCCGCGCAGAAAAGGCAGCTTAGCGATCTTGCTTTTGTAGATACCGGTGAGATTCTCGGTATGCACGACGATCTGCTGGTCGGGCGAGCGCATGGCGATGGCAACCGAGCGAGCGCCGCGCATCATGACACCTTCGATGACCGCCTGCCCGCCATAAGTAGGCATTTTTGATTCACTCATAACACTAAATTCCTTTAAGCCGAGCCAAGGCCCGAGCAAAGCTCAATCAGACTCTAAATTATATAGGAAGTGGATCAAAGCATCCACGCCCTTGTACAAAGTTGGCAGGTGCACTTTCTCATTGGGGGAGTGGGCGCGATCGTCCGGCAGCGAGAAGCCGGTATTGACCGACTCGATTCCCAACAGATTCTGGAACAAGACGACGACGGGCACGCTGCCGCCCTCGCGCCGGAAAGCTGGCGGTTTGCCCCATACGGTTTCCTGGGCGCGAGCGATGGCGCGCACGCCGGGTGATTCGCGCCCCGAGATTGAGGCCGGGCTGCCAGCATGCTGCTGCACTTCGTAGCGCACCGTGTCTGGCGCGTGGGTTTCCAGATACTTCAAAAACTGCTGGTGCACTTCGGCAGGATCCTGATCGGGCACAAGCCGGCAGGAGATTTTTGCCATCGCCCAGGAGGGCAGCACCGTCTTCGAGCCTTCTCCGGTATACCCCGAAAGGAAACCGTTGACCTCCAGGGTGGGCCGCGCGCCCAGGCGTTCGATGGAGGTGTAGCCGGTCTCACCGCGCAGCGCCGGCGCGCCGGTTTGCTGCAGGTAATATTCATCGCCAAACGGCAGGCGCGCCAGGGCGAGGCGCTCCTCGGCATCCAGCGGGCGCACGCGATCGTAAAATCCGGGCAGGGTTACGCGGTTCTGTTCATCATGCATGCCGGCGATCAGCTCGCACAGCACTTGAGCCGGGTTGTGGATGATCCCGCCGTACAGGCCCGAGTGCAGGTCGTGATCCGGCCCGTAGACACGCACCTCAAAATACGCCAGCCCGCGCAAGGCATAGGTGATGGTGGGGAAATCGGGCGCAAGCATCCCGGTATCGGGATTGAGGGCAACATCGCTGGCGAGCAGATGGCGATGTTCCTGGATGAATTGGCTCAGGCTGGGAGAGCCAACCTCTTCCTCGCCTTCGATCAAAAACTTGACGTTGACCGGCAGCTTTCCGGCTCTGAGGACTGCATCTACGGCCTCGATCGTCGCCAAGACCTGCCCCTTCATGTCGCTGGCGCCGCGAGCGAACAGGTCGTCGCCGCGCACGTCAGGCTCGAATGCGCCGCTTGTCCAAAGCTCCAGAGGCTCGGCTGGCTGCACATCGTAATGACCATAAATCAAAACGGTAGGCGCCTGTGCGCCGGCTTGCAGATGCTCACCGTAGACCACGGGATGCCCGGCGGTGGGCATTACTTTCACGTTGTGCATCCCGATCGACTCCAGCTTCCTGGCTGTCCACTCGGCTGCGCGCTGGATATCGGCTTTGCTTTCCGGATTGGTAGAAATCGAAGGGATCGCAACGAACTCTTTGAATTCTTGCAGGAAGTTCTGGCGCCGGTTGTGGGCGATCTGGATGGCTTGTGATCTCAGGTCCGACATGAATAGCTCCTTATACAGCGTTATCTCTCGTGCAAGGGTGTGCAGGCGATAACGAATATTTTGGTGAGAAAACGATCAGGTCGAATTATACCCGGCAAAGGCGATCATAGGGGCTGTTGGCGGCGAACACCGGCGAACGTGTGCCGCCTGCAGGTGTTTGACGACGGCTGGATTTTCGGGTGATACAATTACGCTATGTCACGCACCCGGCTGGACGTACTGCTGGTAGAGAGAGGCCTGGCTGAATCCCGCGCCCTGGCGCAGCGCCTGGTGATGGCGGGCCAGGTGCGCGTGGATGGAGAATTGGCTTTGAAACCCGCCACCAGGGTTGCGGCGGAGGCGCAGCTTTCTCTCGACCTGGGTCCGCGCTTTGTCTCGCGGGGAGGTGAAAAGCTGGACGCCGCGCTGGAACGTTTCGGCTTGCAGGTCGAAGGATTGGTATGCGCCGATGTGGGCGCGTCCACCGGCGGCTTTACGGATTGCCTGCTGCAGCGGGGTGCGAGGAAAGTGTATGCCATCGACGTCGGACAGGGCATCTTGCATTGGAAGCTGCGCCAGGATGAGCGTGTGGTGGTGATGGAACAAACCAATGCACGCTTCGTCGAAAGCCTGCCGGAGCCCGCAGCGCTTGTGACGGTGGATGCTTCATTTATATCTTTGAAGCTGCTGCTGCCGGTGATCAAGCAGTGGTGCGAGGCGGCTGCCGTAAGCCAGGTGGTGGCTCTGATCAAGCCGCAGTTCGAAGCCGGGCGGGCGCAGGTGGCGCGCGGGCAGGGCGTGATCCGCGATCCGGCGGTACATGCCCAGGTCTTGCTGGATGTGCTGGAGCATGCGCAGCAGCAGGGCTATGGGTTGTGCGCCTTGATGCGCTCGCCGCTGCTGGGACCGAAAGGGAATGTGGAGTTTTTAGCCTGGCTTGCCTATCCGGGTGCGCCGTACGCCGAGTTGGAGTCACTGGTTCAGCAAACACTCGGCGGCTAAAATCAGGTATACTTCATCCGCTTATGAGCACAAATATCCGCAATTTTTGTATTATCGCCCATATCGACCACGGCAAATCAACCCTGGCCGACCGGTTGCTGCAGCTTACCGGCACAATCTCTGATCGCGACATGACCGAACAGGTGCTGGACAGCATGGACCTGGAACGAGAAAAGGGCGTCACGATCAAAGCCTCGGCGGTGCGCATGGCGTACACCGCCCGCGACGGACAGGTCTATGAGCTTAATTTGATCGACACACCCGGGCATGTAGACTTCGGCTACGAAGTTTCCCGCGCCCTGGCAGCCTGCGAGGGCGCGCTGCTGGTGGTAGATGCTTCCCAGGGTATCGAAGCGCAGACCTTAGCCAATCTGTACCTGGCTCTGGAGGCGGACCTGGAAGTGATCGCAGTGATCAATAAGATCGACCTGCCCTCCGCTCATCCAGACCAGGTGGCTGAAGATTTGATCAACCTGCTGGGCGTGCCCGACGAACAGATCCTGCGCATTTCTGCCAAAGCGGGTCTCAATGTGGAAGAAGTGCTGGAGTACGTGGTCAAGCATGTGCCCCCGCCCAAGATCGATCCCGATGCCCCTTTGCGCGCCATGATTTTTGATTCGCATTATGATCCCTATAAAGGCGTGATCGCTTATATCCGCGTGATGGATGGGGAGATTAACAGCGGGGATACGCTGCGCTTGATGGCGAGTGCAACGGACGTCAAGCCGATCGAAATTGGAATTTTTGCCCCGGGCATGCGCCCGGCGGCGAGGCTTTCGGCCGGCGAAGTTGGCTACGTTGCCACCGGCTTGAAAACCGTACGCGAATGCCGGGTGGGAGATACCATCACCCTGGCATCCAGACCTGCCACCCAGCAGCTTCCCGGATACCAGAAGGTGAAACCGATGGTGTTTGCGGGAATTTATCCGGTGGAGGGCGAGGATTACGATGTCCTGAAGGAGTCGCTGGAGAAATTACAGCTCAATGACGCCTCGCTGATTTACGAGCCGGAGACTTCTCAGGCATTGAATTTCGGTTTTCGCTGTGGTTTCCTGGGCATGTTTCACATGGAAATCATTCAAGAACGCCTGGAGCGCGAATACGACCTGGATATCATCGTGACTGCGCCTTCGGTGGAGTACGAGGTCGTGCTGCGCGATGGCAGCCTGGTGCGTATCGACTCGCCGGCGCAGCTGCCCGAAGAAGCACAGCTGGCTGAGATTCGCGAGCCGTGGATGAAGATCCAGATCTTTACGCCGACCGAATTCTACGGCACCGTGATGGACATGACGACCAAGCGCCGGGGCGTGTTTGTCGAGCAGGATTTCCCGGCGCCCAGCCGGGTGCAGCTCAACTTCGAGATTCCTTTATCCGAGCTGATTGTGGATTTCTTCGACCAGCTCAAATCTCGCACGCGCGGCTATGCCTCGCTGGATTACCAGTTTGCCGAGTACCGTGTGGATGACCTGGTGAAGCTGGAGATTCTGGTCAATGGAGAGCCGGTCGACGCTTTGGCGACGATCGTGCATCGCGAGCACGCCTTCCACAAAGG
>JBGSTO010000074.1:0-6761 GCA_041736465.1 Anaerolineales bacterium
GCTACCAGGATACGCGCCTGCGCGTGTGCGTGCTGCACGGTCAGGCAACCGCCCAGGCCGAAGAGCTGGCGGGGCTGCTAGGCGAAAGGCTCAACGTGGCGCAGCTTGAAGTGCTGCGCATCTCGCCCGTGCTGGGCGTGCACACCGGCCCCGGCGTGATCGGCGCGGCGGTGGTACCGGCAAATTTGCTGGAAGAGATCGCCTGACCCGGATGGTAGCCTCGTAGGGGCGACCCACGCGAGACGATAACTCAACCCGGCGGGCAAATTGATTCGGCCAATTCGCGCCTTGGCGGGCAACGGACGGGTCGCCCTCCCTGTCACGCCGGAAACCATCCCCGGACGCGGATTGGGCGACCCGTTTTTGACATTGCACGGAGAGGGCGACCCGTTTTTGCGATCAATCGCTCTAATCAATCTCGCATGGATCGCCCCTACATGGATTGGGCGACCCGTTCTTACATTCAAACGCTCCAATCAAATTCGCATGGGTCGCTTTCCCCGCCGCACGGATTGGGCGACCCGTTCTTACATTCAATCGCTCCAATCAAATTCGCATGGGTCGCCCCTACCGTCTTTATCTTCTTCCCAACGGCGAGGGTTATCCTGGATGTATGCTCGGATTCGATCCATATCCTCCTGGCTGCGGATGATGTGTTCGTAATAATTTCGCTGCCAGATCGGATCTTCCGGCTTCAATCGTTTGGTCACCTTGGACTTGAACTGCCCGATGATCTCCCCCAACGTTAATCGCTCTGAACTTGTGGAATTTCGGTCGTGCGTAAAGACAATGATTCCATGAACATGATTGGGCATAACGACATACACATCGATGTCAATGCCAGGAAATCTAACTGCTAATCGCCGCCATTCTTCACCAACCACCCTGCCAACAATATTCAACCGCATCACACCTTGCTCAATTGCACCAAATAATTGAGCCTTCTGCCATGTCGCAATGGTCACAAAATATGCCCCTACCTGGCTGTAATCATAACCTTGCAGGCGGATTGACCGGCGGTGATGGATATCA
This sequence comes from Anaerolineales bacterium, assembly GCA_041736465.1. Taxonomy (GTDB): domain Bacteria; phylum Chloroflexota; class Anaerolineae; order Anaerolineales; family UBA4823; genus JAJUJL01. The sequence goes on from JBGSTO010000074.1 coordinate 1,033, forward strand.
GGGTCGTATGGCATGTAAAAAGTATATAACAAATTCGCGCCCGTAGGGGCGACCCATGCGACACGATAATTCAACCCGGCTGGCAAACCGATTCGATCAATTCGTGCCCGTAGGGGCGACCCACGCGAGACGATAATTCTACCTGGCTGGCAGACCGATTTGGTCAATTCGCGCCGTGGTGGGGAGAAAACGGGTCGCCCTCCCGCCGCACCGGAAACCTTCCCTGCCGCGCGGTTTGGGCGACCCGTTCTTACGTTCATACGCTCTGGTCAATCTCGCGTGGGTCGCCCCTACGAAAACAACGCGGGTTGGGTGACCCGTTTTTGCGATCAAGCGCTCTGGTCATTCTCGCGTGGGTCGCCCCTACGAAAACCACGCGGATTGGGCGACCCGTTTTTAAGTTCAAACGCTCTGGTCATACTCGCATGGGTCGCCCCTACGATGTATTGCCCACCGCCCCCATCTCGCGGATCACGCGCTCGGTGAGCGCATCGAACGCCTCATCCACCACCTGGCGGCGTGCATCCGCCGCATACCAATCCACGATCTCCTGCGCTCCGCGCCAGAAAGGGATCACCGGACGGAAATCCGGCACCAGCCGGCGCACCTTGCTGTTATCGAAGATGGCGCAGTGCATCTTATCGCCCAGCATCGAATCGCCCCAACGTTCGTCGTAGCGGGCGATCACCTCGGAGGGCACGTGCACCAGCCGCGCCTCGCCGCCCGCCGCCCGCGCCAGGATGGTGTAGATCTGATTCCAGGTCAGCCACTCGTCCGAGGTGATGTGGAAGGCTTCGCCCAGCGCCGCCGGGTGCCCCAGCAAGCCCACCAGCCCCAGGGCGAAATCGCGGTGGTGAGTCAGCGTCCACAGCGAGGAGCCGTCGCCGTGCACCACCACCGGCTTACCCTCGATCAGGCGCCGCAGCGTGGTGTAGCCGCCGTGGGTGGGAAGCAGGGTGGCGTCGTAAGTGTGCGACGGGCGCACGATGGTCGCGGGAAACTCCTCCTGCTGGTAAGCATGCTCCAACAGCCGCTCGCAGGCGATCTTATCCATGGCGTAGCCCCAGGTGCGGTTGCTGCGCGGCGTGCTCTCGGTCACCGGCAGCGAGCGCGGCGGCTTTTCGTAGATCGCCGCCGAGCTGATGAACACATACTGCCGCGCCCGCCCACGGAACAGATCGATATCCGCCTGCACGTGCTCGGGTGTGTAGGCCACCCAATCCACCACCGCGTCGAACGCCAGGTCGCCCAGCGCCCGGCGCACACTGTCCGGCTGGCGGATGTCCGCTTCCAGCAGAATTGCGCCCTGCGGGGCGGGTCGTATGCTCCTGCCGCGGTTGAGCAGGTACAGCTCGATGCCGCGTTCGATCGCCAGCGCCGAGCTGGCAGAAGAAATAATGCCTGTGCCGCCGATGAAAAGAACTCGCATAGTTCACCTCCTGCAGCCATTATAGCCCAGGATGGCACGACCAGCCATCGCCCTTGCGGGGCGATGGCTGGTCGTGCATGCTTCATTCAGAGCGGCATCTGCGGGTAAAGCATTCGCCCGGAGATATTTCGCATCCCCCGATATGGTTTTGGCGAACGCTTTACCCCTACTGATTGCGGATGAGCGGCAGGTAAATCACCTCAGCCAGGTACTGCTGCCCCGGCGGCTCCTCCAGATCCTCGGGGGTGGGCGTGGCGACCGGGTTATCCACCGGCCAGACCACTTCAGCCGGGTCCTGCCCTTCTTCAGCCGGCTCGTCGATGACTTCCGCCAGCGGCTGATCGGCAAAGGCGGCAGCCTGCTGCGCTGCAGCGGCATCCAGCATCAGCCCGCCGATAGTCTTCGCCAGCCCCGCCGGGTCGTGCCCGCCTCCTTTGCGGTTGGTCAGCACCACGATCACGATGCCGTCATTGGGATAGATGCGGATGTAGCTGCGCGCCCCGTTCTGCGCTCCGTCCTTTGCCACCACAGCCGCGCCCTTGTGTGTGCCGGTGTTCCATCCCAGGGCATAGTTGGACAACCCGTCCGGCGGCGTCCACAGATCAGCCAGCGCCGCAGCGCCCAGGATGGTGCCGTTCTGCACCTGGATACCGAAGCGCGCCAGGTCGAAAGCCGAGGCCTCCAGCCCGCCGCCCAGCACCTTCCAGGATAAATCGTCCGCGTCCACTTCCTCGTTGCTGTTGTTGTACAGCGAGGCGCGGAATTTGTTAGGGATGCTGCGATCTTCCAGCGTCAGCGTGCCCAGGTTGAACGGCGCCCGCAAGTGATCTTCGAAGATCGTGCCGAGCGGGTCGCCCACCGCGCCCTCCAGCGAAGCGCCCAGAAAGGTATAGGCGTGTGTGCTGTAGAGATACGCACTTCCCGGAGCATTCTCCAGCGGCGTGGGCCACATCAAGAACGAAGCCGTGGTGGCGGAGTTGTACGAACCGGGCAGGCTGCCGTAGGTGTCGTAATGCCCGATGCCCGAGCGGTTGGAGATGGTCTGGGAGATAAAATGGGTGTGGTGGGCAGGCAAACCGGGGATATGGTTGGCGCTGGGATCATCCAGGTCTACCAATCCCTTTTCTTGCAGCTCCAGGCTGAGCACACCCGCCACGCCCTTGCTGACCGACGCCAGCCGGAAGAGCGTGCCCGAATGGGCGATGATCTCGTCATCCACGTCTGCGTATCCGAATCCCTTCAGATAGACGAAGGTGCCGTTCTCGGCGATGGCGATGCTCATCCCCGGTATGCCGTAGAGGATCGATTCCACAAATCCCAGGGTATCCACCTGCTCCTTCAACGGCCAATTGGGGCGCTCGCTGTTCTGGCGCCAGATGCCGGCGTAGCGCTGCCCGTCCAAAGTGGAATAGGTTTCGTAATCCACCAGGCGGTAGCCGGCGTCGCGCAGCTCCAACCATTTGTCGCCAAAAGTCTTGGCAGTCATATCGCGCAGCTCGTACCAGCCGCGGCCGTTCTTGTTCTCCACCCAGATGCCGGCGTAGAACTGCAGCGGTCCGATCTGGTAAGACTCCACGTCGATCATGCGGTGGGTGTCTTTGTACTCGTCGAACTTCTGGGCAAACTGATCCGAAGTCAGGTCGCGAAACTCCGCCCAGGCCAGGTTCTCGACGTTATCCACCCATATCGCCGAATAATTCATCGCCCCCTGGATGTACTCCGCATCGATGTCGATCATCAGGTAGCCAACGCTGTTGTAGCGGTCGAACAGGGTGGCAAACTCGGAGGAGCTTTGATCGGTGTAGGAGATCCACGACAGGCTCTCGCTGTTGAAGATCCACACCGCGGCGTAATATTTGAGGCTGCCCAGGGTGTACACCTCCTGGTCGATCATGCGGTAGCCCGCCGTACGCTTGGCAGTCTGCTCGCTGGCAAATTCCGATGCGGTCATGTTGCGCAGTTCCACCCAGCCGCGGTTGTCGATATTGCGCTGCCAGGTGGCGCCCACGCGCTGCACACCGTCGATCTCATCCACTTCGATGTCCATGATCATGTAGCCGAGGCGCGCTCTCTCGTCGAAATCGACCGCGAACTGGCTGCTGGTCAGGTTGCGCACCGAAGCCCAGCTCACGCTGTTCGGGTCCAGGATCGGCGAAGGAATCGGGTCGTCCGGCGCATGCGGTGAGGCGGCGCTGGCGGGGGCAAGCCAGGTGGTGATTGCAAGTACGATTACCAGTAAAAAGCGAGCTGTTCGAGATGCATTTGTTGTCATGAGATACCCTCCATATAGTCGTAGCGGTCACGGTCCAATATTAAGACAATCTTGATCTATATAAACGTATTATAAACTGGAATTCCGGCGCGTAAATTAAATCGCCGCCCCCAACCGCCAGGCGCGGTACTCCAGCCAGCCGTCGCTTATACGCCGCCGGGCTGGCGATCCGGGAAAAGTGGTGCCTCGAAGTTCAGGATTCTTGATCTGGGGGTGGGGGCTGAAGTGTACGGATCAGCGCCCGCAGGTCTTCCGCCGGCAAGTGCATGACATCGATCATGAAGATCAGCATCTCTTGAAAGGTCAGGAAATAGCGCCGCTGACCGGCGGAAACTTCTTCGATCATGCCGCGCCAATCGGGTGGCTCGCCTTCGATCTCCCTGGGCTGCCGCCAGAAACGCACAATGAAGGTATGACGTTCGCTCTCAGGTATGAACATGTCTCACTGCGATGTGTTCCTCATTCGCAGTGAATTTAGCAAACTGCTCTCACCAAACCATCACCAAACAGTCACTATGCAACTGCTCTCACCAACCCAACAACAGACAGTCACTATGGATTCTGATGTAATTTGTGCAGCAGATCAACCGCCTCAGAGAGCTGCTGCTGCGCCTGGTTGAAGGTGTGCTGCGCCTGCAGGATGCGGCGCTGCACTTCCTCCAGCGATACCGCCACGGCGCTTTCCTTGCTGACCGCCGGCGCAGGCTGAGCGCCAGGCGCAGCGGCAGGGGCGGGCAGCTCCGCCGCCAGCGGGTCTCCCGCCTGGATGCGGGCTGCCAGCGTTTGCGTTTCCGGCATGGGCTCGATGCTCAGCTCCTGGCGGATCAACTGGCGGCACTGCTCGTACTGCACCAGGGCCTGGGCGCGCCGCCCGGTAGCGTGGTACAGGCGCATCACAGCGCGGTGGATATCCTCGCGCAGCGGGTCGTGCCGCAGCAGCTCCAGCCCGGTCTCCAGGCTGCGCTCCAACTCGTTGTGCTGCTGGTAGGTGCGCATCAGGCATTCTTTGGCGTTCAGGTACAGCAGCCGCATGCGCTCCCGTTCGCGCAGCGCCCAGTCGTCGTAAAACGACTCGAGCAGCTCGCCCTGGTACAGGTCAAGACTTTGCTCCAGAGCCGCCAACTCGGTGGGCTGCAGCCCATTTTCCGGACGGGTCAGCGCCGGTTTGACCGCCGCTTCAAAAGCCAGGGTGTCCACCCACACCCGGCAGTCAGGATTGAGGCAGATCTCCCCGCCGGGGGTCGAGAGCAAGATCGATTCGTCGCTGGGCTGGGCGGCTTCCAAAGCCAGGCGCATGCGCCACAGCGCCGTATTGAGGCAGCTGCGCGCAGCCGCCTCGTCGCTCTCCCCCCAAAATACACCCGCCAGAACCTGGCGCGGGCAGGGGCGCGCCCCCTGCAGGATCAAATATGCCAGCAGACCTTGCGTAGTGCGTGTCAGGCGTATTTCGCGGTAAGGATCTTCATAATGAACGCGCACGCTTCCGAAGAGATAAATTCGCAACATCCTTGCACCTCTTCACACCCAATGCTCATCCTTAAATAATCTCAGCTCTGCAGTCGGATCGAACTCTCCTGCATCTCCTCCGGGAATAGTTTATTCACCCTACACCAGCCCAGGTGCGGCTGGAAAATCCCCCTGGTCAGGTTGTGTTGATCGATCGAGCGAAACCACCGGTAGCACCGGCGTGTGCGGCGTAATCCTCATTATAACCAAAATCACCTTTCAAGGCAATTGCGGATATATTGCATTTAATAAGTCTTAATTAATCCACTGTGATTGTACGGTGATGCAGGTGTGAGCAGGGATGGCTAGAATAAACTGGCGGGCATCCTCCGGATGGTCTGCATTGCAAACTATGACGCGCATCCAACCTTCCTTACAACGGACAAACGGTAAAACGCTGCCTGCACCCGGCGGCGGTTTTCCCGCGCGGCTCGCCTTCCGCGAGCTGTCGCTTGGGCTGCTGGCGCTGGACCAGCGCCTGGCGCAAGCTCTGGCAGCCGCCGAACAGGCTTTCGGCAGCCA
>JBGSTO010000077.1:0-5115 GCA_041736465.1 Anaerolineales bacterium
TATCTCGACCAGCTGCGCTTCTCGCGCCAAACGCTGAAAACCGATTTGCTGTGGCTGCTGGTTGGATCGATCATCGGGCTGCCGGTGGCTGCCCTGCCGATGAACACGCTGGCAGCGGCGCTCTTCGGCGATCCGATGGCGACTGTTTATATGATGTTCCGCCCGCTGCCCACCTGGGCGTTCGTGCTCAGCTTCTTCTTTCCACTGACCATCGCCTTTGCCGAGCTGCCCACCTACTTCGGCTACGTGATGCCGCGGCTGGCAGTCCAGCTCAAAAACGGCTGGCTGGCATGGTTGCTGGCGGCTTTTTTCCTCGGCGCTCAGCACATGTTCCTGCCATTGATCATCGATCCGCGCTTCATGCTGTGGCGTTTGGGAATGTACATGCCTTTTGCCCTGTTCGCCGGGCTGATGCTGAAACTGCGCCCTGGGCTGCTGCCTTACTACGCCATCATCCATGGCTTGATCGACATATCCGCCCTCACAGTCTACCTGATGATCTGAGAGCCCCTTTTTTTTTGCCAACAGGAGGAGACAAAGCATATGAGCAGTAGTGTTTCTCAACGCCGGTACGATCTGGATTGGCTGCGCATCTTTATCATCCTGGCGGTATACATCTTTCACAGCGGGCGTTTTTTTGACACCGAAGGCTGGCATGTGAAGAATCCGGCGACCTACATGGGCGCCCAGATCTGGACCACCTTCATGACCAACTGGCTGATGCCGTTCGTCTTTATCATTTCGGGCGCCAGTTTGTTTTATGCATTGAACCGCCGTGGAACGTGGAAGTTCATCGATGACAAGATACGGCGTTTGTTCGTACCGCTCATCGTCGGCATCTTTTCGCACATCATCCTGCAGGTCTACCTGGAGCGCCTCACCCACCGCCAGTTCTTTGGCTCGTTCTGGGAATTCATTCCCGAGTATTTCGATGGCTGGTATGGTTTTGGCGGCAATTTCGCCTGGATGGGTTTGCACCTGTGGTACCTGTTGGTGCTGTTTGTATTTACCCTGATCTGCTATCCATTGTTTTCCTGGCTAAAAACGGAAGCCGGCGGGATATTGCTCACCGGCCTGGGCAGTTTCCTCGCGCTGCCCGGCACAATCTATCTGCTCGCCGCGCCGGTGGCGCTGCTGCTGGTAGAGATCGATCCCCGCTCCATGTTGGGCATGCGCAGCTTCGGCGGCTGGCCTCTGCCGGTATACCTGCTCTTCTTCGTGTACGGTTTTATCGTCATGGCGCACGACGGGCTGCAAGCGCGCATCCAGCAGTTCCGCTGGGTTTCGCTGGCTGCAGGTAATGCTTGCGTCATTGCCCTGCTCATGCTGTGGGTAGCGCGCGGCGATCCGGTTTTCGGTACCGCCCGCTTCCTGCAAATCTTCGGGCTTTTCGGCATCAGCTCCTGGTGCTGGATCCTGGCGTTTCTGGGTTTCGGCTTCAAGCACTTTACCCGCAGCGCCCCGATCCTGGCATATGCTACCGAAGCCGTGCTGCCTTTCTATATTCTGCACCAGACCGTGCTGCTGTGCACCGGATACTTCGTCACCCGCTGGCAAATTCCAGATCTGCTCAAGTTCCTGACGATCAGTTTGAGTTCATTCACCGTGATCATGCTTGTCTACGAATTCCTGGTTAGGCGGATTAACGTGCTTCGGTTTCTTTTCGGCATGAAATCGAAAAAGAACCCCCAACCCTCCGCTCTGGGTGCGCCCGGGTTAGCTCGAACTGACCGTTGATCGCGCCAGGGAGATGAGTGGAGGCAGCACGATGCATAAAATTGAAGCGAGCGTTCGCCCGGCGACATTTTTCCTGCTGACCTTCGCGCTATCGTGGTTGATATGGATTCCGCTTGCGTTGTCGCACTTCGACATCGGACCATTTAAAATCTCGGAAGAGACCAGCAGCATCGTTCGCCTGCTGGGCGTATTGATGCCCGCCGCTTCTGCTGTGCTGCTCTCTTTGTTCACCGGCGGAGGCGCGGCGGTAAGACAGTTGATGGCGCGCCTCACCATCTGGCGGGTGGGGTGGCAGTGGTGGGTTGCAGCAGCCCTGGTACAGCCGCTTCTGCTGGCCTTCGCCGCAATGCTGTATAACGCGTTTGGGGGACAGCCGCGGATAGCCCCGCAGCCGCAGGCAGCCGGCGTGGCATTGGCTGTCAATATCATCTTTCTCTTGATCGCCACCCTCGGAGAAGAGATCGGCTGGCGAGGGGTGGCGCTGCCGGCTTTGCAAAAGCGGTACAGCGCGCTGGTTTCGAGCGCCATTTTAGGCGTTTTGTGGGCTGGTTGGCACATCCCCTTCTGGCTGCTGCTGGACACCTTCGACCAATTTGGCATTGGCTACCTGGCGCTGAATTTCCTGCTGGTACTGCCGCTGAATTTCTACATTACGTGGTTCTTCAACCATAGTCGTGGCAGCCTCTTACTACCGGTCGCGTGTCACGTTGTCTTCAACATGGTGAACACCATCTGGCTGCCGGTTACCATCAACGTTAACGCCTTTATCATCTTCATCGCGTTGGGATGGGCGATCACTATCCCCTTACTCCGCTATCTGGAGCCAAAACCAGAAAAACTGTCCACATGACCAGCACGATGTTCGTCTGCCGGTGGGGATATTTGCACCCGATTCTAGCTATAATAGCTCTACCAACCAATCGAAAGGAGATACCGTCATGAAGAAAAGCTTGATTCTTGCCCTGCTGCTCTGCCTGGCGCTCTCAGCCTGCAATGTAATTATCAACACCCAACTCATCGAAGGCTCTGGCAAACCCGGCAGTGAAACTCGCCCACTGGCGGGCTTCGACGCCATCGAGTTAACCGGCTCCGGTGACCTGGATGTCGTCTTTGGCGAGAACGAATCGGTGTTCATCGAAACCGATGACAATATCCTGCCGCTGATAGAAACCAGGGTACGAGGCGGAACCTTGATCATCAGCACCAAATCCAATACCAATATCCTCCCGCAATTGGGCATCCACATCGTTGTGACGATGAAATCCATCAAAGCAATCAGCCTGCCCGGCTCCGGCAACATCTCTATTCCCGGATTGCAGGCACAGTCGTTCGAGATTGACCTACCCGGCTCTGGTAATATCGCTGTAGAGGGCTCGGTCGAAAACCTGGATGCCACTATAAGCGGCTCCGGGAATATCCTGTGCGGCGATCTGCAGGCCAACTCAGCCACTGCCCGCTTAGATGGTTCTGGGCTGATCGTGGTCAACGCCAGCGACAGCCTGACCGTGAACATCAACGGCTCGGGATCTGTTCATTACCGCGGCAGCCCGGCGGACATTAATCAAACCGTGAACGGCTCCGGCAGCATAAACCAGATCCCCTAGCGGATAGATATCAGGCAACAATCTCAACTCAAGTGACAAAAGCTGGTTGTATCACGTAGGCCACGCACAAGGATGTCATCCCTTCATTACCATTTAGGGCAGGCACTGAGAGCCAATCCTGCGGATTGGACAGTGAAGGATCCAGATCCTTCACTGCGTTCAGGATGACAGATCAATAAAGAAGGAAGGAAGGAAGGAAGGAAGGAAACCATGAGCGAGAACCTTGAAACCAACAGCTCTACAAATCAAGACAGCCAACCTGAATATCCTGACCGGCGCGACGCCAGGCACAGCCGGCTCGAAAGCCGTCGGGAAGCACGCGCTTCCCGTTTTGCAGGCACCTGGGTTGGAGGCGCAGTGCTTATCGCCCTGGGCATCATCTTGATGCTGCAGAACCTGGCAATCTTCGACCTGGAGAACTGGTGGGCGCTGTTTATCTTGCTCCCGGCTGTAGGTGCTTTCGGCAATGTCTGGAATGCTTACCGGAACGCAGGCGGGCATCTCAACGCTCAAGCGCGCGGTTCACTGGTCGGCGGCGTGCTCCTGACAATGGTCGCGGCAGTATTCCTGTTCGAGTTGAACTGGACTATCCTAGGGCCGGTCATCCTCATCCTGGCAGGGATCGGCGTGCTGATCAACGCCTTGCTGCCGGCAGGTCCAAAAGCGGCCAGTGAGGACCGTAAACGAGAACTTGTGATATACTCAGGCCAACTTAGCGACAAAAAGCTGTGATGAGGACGAGTACGCGCCAAAGCGGCGGCTCCAGAGAGCGGTAGCTGCTGAAAACCCCGCCCGAGCGCTGGCGCTGAATGGACCTCGGAGCTGCGCCGGATAACGGCAGCCTGACCGGCTGCCTAGTACCCTGCGCCGGAGCTGCCGCCGTTATCCAGGCAAAGGGTATCGCCCGTCTCTCCAGACCGGGCCGCACCCGACCCGCGTGAAACTGGCTCACCTACCCCGTCGTATCACCGGCGGGGTTTTCTGTTAAGAGATGCGCAGTTTGCGGGAGTGATTAAATCTGCTCGAGGAGGTACGCCGTGCTGATGAAGATAGAGTTAGTGTACTGCGCAGCCTGACACTACACCGACCGGGCTGTCAGTCTGGCAGCAGAACTATTGAAAGAATTCGAGCCGGAGATCGATACCATGACCCTGGTACCCTCGGATGGGGGCCGCTTCGAGGTTTCGATCAACGCCAAATTGATCTATTCCAAGCTGGCAACTCGCCGTCACGCCGAGCCGGGAGAAGTTGCCAGACTGGTGCGCAAAACCTTACTGGAGGGCTAGCAAAATGCCGCAAAAAAAAGGACGCGTTTTCTCCGGCGCCAGGCCAACCGGGCGCCAGCACCTGGGCAACTACCTGGGCGCAATCAAGAATTATGTCGCTTTGCAAGATGAGTACGAGTGCATCTACTGCATCGTCGACCTGCACGCACTGACCACGGTGGACTCCACCGAAAACCTGCGCCAAAACACCTATGAGATGGCGCTGGACTGGCTGGCTGCCGGCATCCGCCCAGAAGACTCGATCATCTTCGTGCAATCGCACGTGCCGCAGGTCGCCGAGCTGCACCTGTTCCTGTCCATGGTCACACCTTTAGGCAAGCTGACCGACCTGCCCACCTTCAAGGAGAAGGTCCGCCAGCAGCCGCACAACGTCAATTATGGACTGGTGGGCTACCCGGTTTTGATGGCGGCTGATATCCTGCTCTACAAAGCGGATACCGTGCCGGTGGGCATCGATCAGGAGCCGCACATCGAGTTCGCCCGTGAGG
>JBGSTO010000100.1:0-13309 GCA_041736465.1 Anaerolineales bacterium
GCAAAATACAGGTGCGGAGCGTGGGTGTGTTTTGCCAGTAAATAGGCGGCTGCAACGAGCGGCGTTGCCAGACCTTGCACCACGGTCTCGCCGTCTTCGACTTGGCGAGCCATGCAAACCACCATGATCTCATCTGCAGTAATTGGAGCATCCATGCTGCCTCAGTTTACCACCGACTCGTCTGTATGTCTCGCCTGTGTATGCGCGGCCAAGATTTGCTGGTGAATTTCTGGCTGGATATTTCCACCGGAAATGACGACTACAACCGGGCGCTTGTCTGAGCGTTGGTGGAACAGGGCTGCCAGGGCTGCTGCGGCAGAGCCCTCGATTTTTTGAGCGTAATGCTCCCAGGCATAGGCGATGGCCAGGGCAATCTCTGCTTCGCTTACCAGGATGATTTCATGGCAGTAGCGCTGGATGATGGGTATTGTCAGCGAGCCGGGTTGAACCGGGCCTGCCAGGCCATCTGCCAGGCTGGGCAACTCAACAACACCTTGCTGGTGGTGGTGATAATACAGGCTGTGCATGAATGGGGAAGCGGTAGACTGGACTCCGCTGGTGCTGATTTGGCGGGCTGTGCCGCCGGTTTCAGCCAGGCAGGCGCTCACCCCTGAGAGTAAACCGCCTCCACCTGCCGGAACCAGGCAGACGAAATCTTGTACTTTGGGTAAATCCTCCAGGATTTCAAGGCCCACAGTAGCCTGCCCGGCGATGATCTGCCCATCGTTGTATGGAGATACCCAGGTTGCTTGCGATGCGGCGACAAAGTCCAGCGCGGCCAGTTCGGCTTCGCCATAACCACCCGGCACGATGCGTACTTCTGCGCCCAGGGCGCGCATGGCTGCGACTTTTGCGGGAACGGCATTTTCGCCAACATAAACAATGACCGGCGCTCCAACCAGCCTGCCTGCCATCGCCAGCCCCTGACCATGGTTGCCCGCCGAGGCTGTCACCAATCCGCGCTCGCGCTCCCATGGTTCCAGCGAGAGCACTTTGTTCAGCGCGCCGCGCAGCTTGAAGGAGCCGGTAATCTGCTGGTTTTCCCATTTAAACCAGGCATCCAGCTTTGGATCGTAGCTGAGTGGTGTGCGGTAGATATGGGCTGCAATGCGCTCCTGAGCCGCCTGGATCCAATCGATCGGGAACATCGCGCCTTATCCCTGATCAGAGCGATTTGGGTTTGGAAGCTGCTCGGTTTGAAATTCAGCCAGCACCTGGCGGGCGAGCACCGGATCGTCTGTGAAGATGCCATCGACCTGCAGGATAAACAGATGCCGCATGACATCAGACTGGTTTACCGTATATACATTCACCCGGCAGCCGCGTTTGTGTACACTGGCGACCAGTTGGGGGGTGACATCGCGCACCTCAGGGTTGAGAGCCTGGTAAGACAGCAGGCATCCCAACCAGGAGCGCGCCCACCTGCCGCCTGGACCGGGCAGCGCCAGCAGCGCCACCGGGGCAGCAGGAAGCAGTTTCCGCGCCCGCAGCAAGGCTCTTGGATTGAAGGAGGAGAACATCACCCGGGACGCCAGGTTATGGCGGCGCACCAGGTTGGCTGCCTCGTCGGGCAGGGCATCTAAAAGAGAGGCATAGTTGGTGAGTTCTACATTGATAAAGGTGTGCTGCCCGATCGATTCGAACACTTCTTCCAGGGTGGGAATTTTCTCTCCACGGAAGGCTGCGTCGAAGTGGCTGCCGGCGTCCAGCTCCTTGAGCTGCGCCAGGGTTAGCTGGCTCACCTTTCCCTGCCCATCCGTGGTGCGATCAACCGTCTGGTCGTGGATGACCACGACATGACCATCGGCGCAGAGTTTTGCATCCAGTTCAACAGCGTCGGAATTCTGGCGCAGCGCAAGCTCGAAAGCAGCGAGCGTGTTCTCTGGGGCATATGCACTTGCGCCTCGGTGGGCGAATATGGTTGGGCGAGGCAGGCTCTGATACACGCGGCGGCAGCCTTTCTCTGGTAAGACGCTGGCTATAATTCTACGAAATAAGCCTCAGCCGCGCGATTGAGCAGATCGGTGGTCATTGCTGGCTCGACATTCAAGTAGCGGGCGATATCCAGGACCTGATCGCACAGGTCGCGCGGGTGTGAAGCGCGTAATTTTCGATCGCGCTTAATGTACCACTCTTGCAGCAGATATGCCAGTCCCTGGTCGAGGTACTTTACGCCTTTGGAGTTGGCAACGCGGCGGAATATCTCGCGGTACTCTTCATAGCTGGGATCGCCAATCTCGATCTTATGCCGCAGGCGGCGCAGAAAGGCCTCATCAACCAGGTCGCGCGGCGGCAGGTTGGTAGAGAATACCACCATCACGTCGAATGGCACCTCGACCTTGCGGCCGGTGTGCAGGGTCAGATAATCGATGCGGTTCTCCAGCGGCACGATCCAGCGGTTCAGCAGGTCGCGCGGCCTGACCTGCTGGCGCCCAAAATCGTCGATCAATAATATGCCGCCATTGGCTTTGACTTGAAACGGCGCCTCGTAGAATTTGTTGACGTCATCAAAGACCAGATCCAGTCCAGCCAGGTTTAATTCTCCTCCCACTACAATGAAGGGGCGGTGGATCTGCACCCAGCGTGGATCCCGGCGGTTGCTGCGCATCGAGCTGCTGGGCGGCTGGTCGCTCTCTTTTTCTTCCGAGCGCTGGTGGTTGACGCTGTCGAAGAGCTTGATCACCTGCCCATCGACGTACAGGGCATACGGGATGTACATGCTCTCTCGAAGAATTAGCCCACCCATCGCCCTGGCGATGGTTGTTTTTCCGTTTCCAGGCGGACCGTAGAGGAATATGGATGTGCCTGAGTTGATCGCGGGACCCAGCCGCTGGAAGGTGTGTTCGCTGAGCACGAGCTTCGACAGCGCTTGCTGGAGCGACTGGTGCATCACTACCGTGCGGCCGCGACTCTGCCGGCGGATGGAGTCATTGTATGCATCCAGCGGCACCGGCGCTGCGCCGGCATACTGGCTGCGCTCCAGAGCCTCGCGCGCCCGGGCGATGCCTGCACCGGTGATAGCATACTGGTAAGAACCTTCCCCCAGACCCATTTGTTGGCTGGATTTGACCTCGACGAACTTTTCGCGCTTGAGCGCCTCCAGTATCTGATCGATTACACCTGCAAAGGGCAGTGCGATTTCCTCCGAGACTTTGAATCCGCTCATATAGCCCTGGAAATACAGAATCTTCAGCGCCAGATCCTGAAGCCACAAGGCGGATAAGCCGGTGTCATCGATGCTGCTGATCGGTTTGGGGACGAATCCCGATGATTTGGGAGGGGCAGCTGGCGCAGGTGTGGTTTTCTGGCGGGCAATATTCATATCAAATCCTCTGCTGGGTGGTGCTCAGCGCTACATGTTAAGATGGCAGCGGCAACGCTCAATGCCATTCATAACGTGTTTGCATTATAGCATGTTACCCATTTCTTTCTCCCGGCGCTCAACTAACGAAGCTGTAATTTTTCCACAGCCGAAATCTGCCCCTCACTCGTTATAATAACCCGTATGAATATAACCGTCATTATCCCTGTATATAACGAACGCGGCACAATCCGGGAAATCATCCGGCGCGTCCAGCACATGCAAACAGCCAGCGAGATTTTGATCGTCGATGATGGTTCTACCGATGGCACACGCGACGTGCTGGCTGAGATGGAAGGTGAAGCAGGCGTACGCGTTATTTTGAAGGAAAAGAATGAGGGCAAGGGATCGGCTGTGCGCACAGGTATCCAGGCCGCCACGGGCGACATCTTGCTCATTCAGGATGCCGATCTGGAATATGACCCACGCGAATACCCCAACCTGCTGCGCCCCATTGAGGAGGGGATCGCCGATGTCGTCTACGGTTCACGTTTTCTGGGAGGCGCCCGGCGACCGATCCTGTTTCTCAATATGGTTGCCAATAAGATATTAACCCTGGTTACCAATATCTTATACAACAATATTTTGACCGATATGGAAACCGGTTATAAGGTCTTTCGCAAGGAAGTGGTTGCCGGGATGCAGCTGCGCGCCAATCGTTTCGACTTTGAGCCGGAATTCACTGCCAAGATTTTGAAGCGCAAGGTGCGCGTTTATGAGGTGCCGATCTCCTTCAATCCGCGCGACTACAATGAGGGGAAGAAGATCACCGCCTGGGATGCGTTCGAGGCGATGTGGGCGCTCATTAAATACCGCTTTGTTGATTAGCAGGCTGCGGGTGTCTATTGCGCCGGCTTAATATCGAGAACATTAAGCTGCAGCGAAACGCGCCCATTGAATTCGTTGCGCTCGAAGGCATACAGTAAATCTACCCGCGACGGCAACTTTTCTGCCCAATGGCCCTGGCGGAAGGCGATAGCGTCAAACGTGATCCATCCATCGCTGACGGCCAGCTTCAAATGAGCGCTGTCGCGCCCCACTGTGCGCACGTTCAACACTTTAGCGTTCCGCGTAACGAAGTGAGCCCGGCGGTTGCCGAAACCGGTAGGCTGCAGGCTTTCGAGCACAGGCAGCAGATCGGGCTTCAAATCTCGCAGCGGGATTTCCATATCTGCGTGCAGGGTGGGGCGCAGGTCCACGCTTTCCAGCCGGTTTCTGGCGATGATTTTCAGGCGGGTGATAAGCTCATCCAGGCGTTCATTGCGCACGGTGAAACCCGCGGCTGCGGCATGCCCACCGTGGTGTTCCATCAACTCTGCGCACTCGTCCAGGGCATCGGTGATGTGGAATTCCTGAATGCTGCGGCAGGATGCGCGGGTGAACTCTGCTCCGCGATGAGCGACGATGGATGGGCGGTAAAACTGCTCCATCAAGCGGGCAGCTGCCAGCCCGACCACGCCGGGATTGAAATCCTCATGCGCGGCAAACAACAGATAGGCTTGCTCCTCGTCTTGCAGCGCGATACGTTCGGCGTTCTCTTGAATTTCGCGGGTGAGGCGCTGTCTTTCCTGATTATGTACATCCAGCTGTTGGGCCATAAATGCTGCCTGGACAACGTTCTCGGTGGTCAGCAGCTCCAGAGAGGCAAGCGCTGACTCAAGCCGTCCGGCTGCGTTCAACCTTGGTCCGAGCATGAAACCGATATCTCCGGCAGTGATCTGGGCGGCATTCAGACCCGAGACGCCGATCAACGAAAGGATGCCCTGCCGCTGTGGTTTACGCAGCTGTTCCAGCCCGCGCCGCACCAGGCTGCGGTTTTCCCCGGTCAGCGGCGCCATGTCAGCAACCGTCCCCAATGCCACCAGGTCAAGGAACTGCTCTGCCAGTGAATCGCCGGTGGAAATATCCATTCCGGCAGCCAGTTTGTAGGCCAGCCCAACCCCTGCCAGGTTTTTATCGGGATAGGAATCGCCCGCCTGCTTGGGATTCAAAATCGCCACAGCCGGCGGCAGCTCTCCACCGGGATGGTGGTGATCGGTAATAATCATATCCAGACCGATGTCGCCGGCAAACCGGGCTTCTTCGGGTGAGCGGATGCCGCAGTCAACCGTGACCACCAGCTTGATGCCCTGCTTGTGCAGGGTTTCCAGGGCTTCGACGTTCAGGCCGTAGCCTTCATCGAAACGGTTGGGGATGTAGCCGAGCACATCGGCTCCCCGGCGCTTAAGATACTGCACCAGCAGCGCGGTGGCGGTGACGCCATCCGCGTCATAATCGCCGTAGATGGCGACCGGTTCCTGGCGCTTCAGAGCATATTCCAACCGGTCTAGCGCGGCCTGCATGCCCAGTATATTCAGGGGATCCGCTCCCTGCGGCGCCTCGGCATATAAATAGGAAAGCGCCTGATCCTCGCTGGTCTGCCCGCGGTTGTACAGGAGCTGGCGCAGAACAGGATGGAAGGTCGAAAGCTGCGCCTCGGCTTCAGGCGTCAGGGCGGGGGCGATAATCCAGCGTTTATCTAATGAAGGCGTTTGCATAGGATTGGGAATAAAGAAAAAGTGTGCTTTGCCCGCGGATGCCGATGGATGCTGCCCGGATCAACCTGCAACCATGTGCGCCAGGGCGAGGGCGCCCATCAAACCGGCCGAGTCGCCCAGCGCGGCGGTTGTAATGACCAGGTTCTCCAGGTAATCGACCGTCATCACGTTTTCGCGCAAGGCAGCCTGCATAGGCTCGAATAAGAGCGGGCCGGTGCTTGAAACACCGCCGCCGATGATAATTGCGGATGGATTGAATGTGTGCAGCAGTCCAGCCAGGGCTAGGCCCAGGAAGGTGCCAGCGCGAGCCAGGGCGGCAACTGCCAGCTTATCTCCCTGGCGGGCAGCCTCCGCAACCTGTTTGCTGGTCAGCTTTTTACCGGGTGGCAGGCTGGATTCGCACCCATTTGCTATTTCTTGTTCTACCCAGTAAGCGATCGCCGTTCCGGAGGAAATGGCTTCCAGGTGACCGCGGTGCCCGCAGCCGCACATGGGACCATCCGGCAAAACCGTCACATGACCCAGCTCAGCCGCCAGGCCGCGCACGCCCAGGAGCAGGCGGTCATCCATGATGACACCGCCGCCGATGCCGGTGCTGACCGTCAGGTAAATCAAATGGTGGTGTTCCCGCCCGGCGCCAAAACGCCATTCCCCCAGGGCTGCCAGGTTGGCGTCATTACCGGCGACGACTTTCACCTGCAAGCGCTCTTCCAACCGTGCTCGCAGGGGCAGGTTGACCCAGCCGGGAATGTTCGGCGCAGACAGTACGATCCCCTGGTAGGGATCCAGCGGGCCGGGTGCAGCCACGCCGATGGCTTGTACCGGTTCGTTATCCGGCCAAACCGACTGAATTGCTGAGATCATTCGATCCAATGGGGTCTCGCCGAGTCCCTGGGTGGCGATGCGCTGCACGCGCAGCGGTTCCAGGTTGTCATCCAGGTAGCAGGCGGCGCGTATCTGGGTTCCCCCGACATCCACGGCGATATAGTTGCTCATACCACGAAGTATAGCATACAAATTTTGGCGCACGCTTGCATGTAGGGCAATCGCATCTAAGTCAAAGGGTGGGATAATGGGCGAACAAACCCGATCAAGGAGGAGTGCCCATGTCCCCGGAGCCAGAAATTGGAAGCATTGCCAAGCATTTTAGCCGGGTAAAAGACCCCCGGATAGACCGCACCAAACGGCATAAATTGCTGGACATCATCATAATCGCAATATGTGGGGTGATCTGTGGGGCAGACAATTGGGTAGACATTGAATTATTCGGGAAGACCAAGATAGACTGGCTAAAAACCTTCTTGAAATTGAGTAATGGCATTCCTTCCCATGACACCTTTGGGAGAGTGTTTGCTGCGCTAAATCCGCAGGAATTTGAGGCCAGCTTCATGGAGTGGGTTCAGGCAATCAACCAATTGACACAAGGGCAGGTGATCGCCATTGACGGGAAGCAACTGCGTGGTTCGCATGACCATGGGATTGGCAAGAACGCCATTTACATGGTCAGTGCCTGGGCTACCGAGAACCAACTGGTGCTAGGACAGCGCAAAGTCGATGACAAGTCAAACGAAATCACGGCGATCCCCAAATTGCTCAAGCTACTAGAAGTCAAGGGCTGTATTGTCGTGGTGGATGCTATCGGGACCCAAACCAAGATTGCCAAAACGATTATCGAGCAAGGTGGTGATTACATCTTGGCGGTCAAAGAGAACCAGGGGCACTTGTATGAAGATCTTCACGATCTGTTTACTGACAATCAACAGTTTACCTACGAAGGGATACCGCACAGTTACGCCAAGGTGGTCAACAAGGATCATGGGCGGATAGAGACACGTCAGTGCTGGACGATTTCTGCCCCTGAGTACCTGGCCAATATCCGGGATTTGAAACGTTGGGAAGGCCTCCAAACCGTGGTGATGATCCTTTCTGAGCGCCGTATTGGGGAGGATTACGAAGTGCAGGATCGCTACTTTATCACCAGCCTGGAGAGCAATGCGGATAAAATCCTGCAAGCAAAGCGCAGTTATTGGGGCATCGAGAACCGCTTACACTGGGTTTTGGATATCGCCTTCAACGAAGACCGCAGCCGAGTGCGCAAGGATAATGCCCCGCAAAACTTCGCTGTCTTGAGGCATATGGCGCTGAACCTGCTCAAGCAAGAGAAAACAGCTAAAGGTGGCATCAAGGCAAAACGGCTGCAGTGCGGTTGGAATGTGGATTATCTCTTGAAGGTGCTGGCTGGATAAGATGCGATTGCCCTACGCTTGCATGCCCGTTGACGAGACCGCTAAAGACTGCTATGATCTTACCTGGATGAATAAAAATTTTCTGCGCCGCTTGAGATCCTGGTGGAATGCCGTGGCGCGGCTGCTGCAGTGGTTGGTTCCTGGATTGGGGGTAAAACGCTGGCTGGTTGTGACCTTAGCCGGGACAACATTAATCGGGGTGGGCTTAGCCATCCTGATTCTGGATGTATACCGTACAGCGCCCGAGTCCTGGTGGCTGCCGCTGCTTTCAGCGGCATCTTTGCGATTCCTGGCGCGACCGCTGCGGGCGGTGATCTTTGGCGGACTGGGATTGGGTCTGATTTTGCTGGGCATCTACGGCATCAACCGCACGTTGATGCTGCCTTTTCTAAGACCCGGGCGCCACATGGTGGATACCCTGGCGCTGCACCGGCGGCGTGAGCGCGGCCCGCGTATCGTCACCCTGGGCGGCGGCACCGGACTTTCTACTCTGCTGCGTGGCTTGAAACAATATACCTACAACATCACCGCGGTAGTCAGTGTGGCGGATGATGGCGGTTCTTCGGGCAAGCTGCGCCGAGACCTGGGCATCTTGCCGCCGGGTGACATCCGCAGCTGTCTGGCGGCGCTGTCTTATGATGAGGCTTTGCTCGGGCAGTTATTCCAGTACCGCTTTCCGGATGGGGAGCAGGGCCTGGACGGGCATTCCTTCGGCAATCTTTTCATCAGCGCCCTGGCAGACATCACCGGCAGCTTCGAAGAAGCGGTGGCAGAATCAGGCCGCGTCCTGGCAGTATACGGGCGTGTGCTGCCTTCTACCCTGCACAACGTACGCCTGGTTGCAGATGTAAGCCTGCCGCACCTGGTGAGTGAAGTGCGCATCGAAGGTGAAAGCCGCATTCCCGAAGCCGCGGGCCGGGTGCGGCATGTATGGCTGGAACCCAACGACCCCCCTGCGTTCCCCGATGCGGTGCGCGCCATCCTGGGAGCCGAGTTGGTCGTGATTGGCCCGGGCAGCCTGTACACCAGCCTGATGCCCAACTTGCTGGTGCCAGACCTTGCGGAAGCGCTGCGTGTCTGCCGCGCCATGCGGGTGTATGTGTGCAACGTTGCCACGCAGCCAGGGGAGACCGACGGCTACTCCTGCAGCGACCACGTACGCGCCCTGCAAGAACATGCCGGCATGAACCTGTTCGATGTGGTTGTGGTAAACAACCGCAAAGCGGGCATTCTGCCGGCTGGTATTAGCTGGGTTGAGAGCGACGATTACATTGAAGCACATTACCCGGTGCATAGAGCCGATCTGGTTGATGAACAGCGCCCCTGGCGGCACGATTCGGAAAAATTGGCGCGCGTTCTAATTGATTTGTATCAGGAGAAAACCGGCCCTCTGGTAGAATAAACAGTGTACCGCAATGATTCCACGAACAATGGCTGCTTGGTGGCTAAGTAGCTGTTAGAAAAAATCTGTAGATTGTAAAAATGGAGGCAAAAATGACAGTCAAAGTTGGCATCAATGGATTTGGCCGCATCGGTCGTCAGGTATTGAAGGCTATTCGGGATTACCATCCGGATACGCTGCAAGTAGTCGCATTTAATGACATTGGCGATTTAAAGACGATGGCGCACCTGCTGAAGTACGACTCGAACTATGGTCGCTTCGACGGCAGTGTGGAAGTCGGCGATGGCGAGCTGTTTGTTGACGGCAAAACCGTCAAGGTTTTCAAGGAAACCGACCCTGCCAATATCCCCTGGGGCGACCTGGGTGTGGAAATCGTGGTGGAAAGCACCGGCATTTTCACGGTGAAGAGCGACGGCGTCAACAAGAAAGGCAAGGCGGTCAAGGGCGCCGAGAATCATATTACCAAGGGCGGCGCCAAGAAAGTGATTATCTCTTCTCCGGCAGAGGGCGAAGACCTGACCGTCGTGCTGGGCGTCAACCATCAGATGTACGACCCGGCCAGGCACCACGTGGTGTCGAATGCGTCCTGCACCACCAATGGTCTGGCGCCGGCGGTGAAGGTTGTGCACGATAGCCTGCGCATTAAGCGCGGTTTCATGACCACCATCCATGCCTATACCAACGATCAAAAGATCCTGGATCTGCCGCACAGCGACCTGCGCCGCGCGCGCGCCGCTGCCATGAGCATCATCCCCACCTCCACCGGAGCCGCCCGCGCCCTGAAGCTGGTCATCCCGGATATGGCGGGCAAGTTGGATGGTTACGCGCTGCGCGTCCCGATCTCTACGGTTTCTGTGATTGATCTGACCGTTGAGTTAGAGAATGCCACCACCACCGAAGAGCTGCGCCAGCTTTATCGTGACGCCGCTGCCGGTCCGCTGAAGGGCATCCTGGAAGCCACGGATGAGCCGCGGGTGAGCATTGACTATAAAGGCGACCCGCACAGCTCCATCGTGGACCTGCCGTTCACCCTGGTATTGGGCAAGGAATCCAATAATTTTGCCAAGATCGTTGCCTGGTACGATAACGAATGGGGCTACTCGGTGCGCACTGCCGACCTGGCCGATTTGATGGCGAAGAGCCTGTAACTGCATTCTTAACGCGGCGAAGCGCCCGCGCCTGCGGGGCGCTTCGCCTGCCAGGAGCGCACCATGTTCAGCAAAAAAACAATCCGAGATATTAACTTTCAGGGTAAGCGTGTGCTGGTTCGCGTGGATTTCAACGTGCCGGTGAAGGAAGGGAAAGTTAAAGACGACACCCGCATCCGGGCAGCTCTTCCAACGTTGAACTACCTGCTGGATCAGGGCGCTGCTCTGATCTTGTGTTCGCACCTGGGACGGCCAAAAGGCGGGCCGGCGCCAGAATTTTCCATGCAGCCGGTTGCAGAGTACCTTTCCAAATTAATCGGCAAACCGGTGTCTTTCGTAGCCAGCCTGGTTGGTCCGGAGGCTCAGTCTGCCGCCCTGGCGCTTAAACCGGGCGAGATCCTGGTGCTGGAAAACACACGCTTCCACCCTGGGGAGACCAAGAACGATCCCGATCTTTCCCAGCAGTTAGCCGCGCTGGCAGACGTATATGTGAACGATGCCTTTGGCTCCGCCCACCGCGCGCATGCCACCACCGAGGGCGTTGCCAAGTACCTGCCGGCTGTCGCCGGTTTTCTGATGGAGAAAGAAATCCAATACCTGGGACAGGCGATCGCTGATCCCCAACGCCCGTTTGTTGCCATACTCGGCGGCGCTAAGATCAGCGACAAGATCGGCGTCATTCGCAACTTGCTGAAAGCTGCCGACCAGGTGTTGATCGGCGGCGGAATGGCCAACACCTTCTTCAAGGCGCAGGGCTACCCGGTGGGCGACTCGCTGGTGGAAGATGAAGCCCTGGATACCGCCCGCCAGCTGCTGGCGATGGGCAGCGCACGTTTACGCCTGCCGATCGACATCGTCATTGCCGATCGTTTTGACAATGAGGCTGAGAGCCGGGTGATGCCGATGGGGCCGGTGCCGGACGGCTGGCGTATCCTGGATATTGGCCCGGAAACAGCCGCTGCGTTCCGCAAGGTGATCGCCTCTGCCGGGACGGTGGTTTGGAACGGCCCGATGGGTGTGTTCGAGATGCCCAATTTCGCCAAAGGCACCTTTGACGTTGCCCAGGCGGTAGCCGAGAGCGGCGCAACCTCCATTATCGGCGGCGGCGACTCGGTGGCGGCTGTCAACCAGTCTGGCCTGGCGGGTAAGATCACCCACATCTCTACAGGCGGCGGCGCCTCGTTGGAGATGCTGGAGGGTCTGGTTTTGCCCGGCGTGGCTGCGCTGTTGGATCGCTGATCGAAAAAACAGGGGGGCTGTCCGCAGGTGTGGACGGCCCCTTTTTCTATTCCCGCAACTCATCATCAAGAAGAATCGAGGATCATCATGCGAGTACCGATCGTGGCTGGCAACTGGAAGATGTTCAAAACAGTTGCGGAGGCGCGCCACCTGGTTTCTGAGCTTGTGCCGGGTCTGCAGGCAATCGCCGGCGTCGAGAAAGTGATCTGCCCGCCGTTCACCGACCTGCTGGCTGTGCGCGCTCTGCTGGAAGGCACCGATATTCAACTGGGGGCGCAGAACATGCACTGGGAGCCGTCTGGGGCTTACACCGGCGAGATATCCCCACTGATGCTGGCAGAGATGGTGCGCTATGTGATCATCGGTCACTCCGAGCGGCGCACCTACTTCGGTGAAACCGACCAGACGGTGAACCGTAAACTCCAGTCGGCTTTGTCGCATGGTCTGATTCCCATCCTGTGCGTGGGAGAGACCCTGGAAGAGTATGAGGCCAATCACACGCGCGAGGTGGTCGGCCGGCAAATGCGGGACGGCCTGGCGCGGCTGGATTTAAACGATCCAACCACGCTGGTGGTCGCCTACGAGCCGGTTTGGGCCATCGGCACCGGGCGGGCTGCGACGGGCGAGCTGGCGAACAGCGTGGTAGCCGACATCATCCGGCCTGCGCTGGCAGATCTGTTTGGCGACGCCTTTGCACCGGGGGTGCGGGTGCTGTACGGCGGCTCTGTGAAAGCCAGCATCGCCTCTGAATACTTCGGACAACCGGATATCGACGGCGCCCTGGTGGGCGGCGCCAGCCTGAAAGCAGAAGAGTTCACCGGTATTACCCAGGCTGCGGCTGCTTGACCCAGTTCGAAAGTGTCTTTTGGCTGCTGCTGATCCTGGCGCCGCTGCTGCTCTTTCAGCGCCTGCTGCACCGGGAGATCCAGGCGGTGTTCTTGCTGCTCTCCCGCCGGGTGGAAATTTCTCAGGTGCTGTTTGCTTTGCTGTTCTTTCCCGGTGTGCTGCTGCACGAGCTGAGCCATTTTTTGATGGCGCGCCTGCTGCTGGTGCGCACCGGGCGTTTTTCGCTGATCCCGCGTTCGATGCCTGATGGGCGGCTGCAGTTGGGTTACGTGGAAACCGCCCAAACCGACCTGCTGCGGGATGCACTGATCGGCGCCGCGCCGCTGCTGGCCGGCGGTTTGTTTGTCGCCTATGCCGGGCAGAACCGCCTGGGGCTGCTGGGGTTGTGGGATGCCGTGCGCCAGGCCGGCTCGCAGGCCCTGCCGGCAGCCTGGAGCGCTGTTTACCAGCGCTCTGATTTCTGGCTGTGGTTGTTCCTGGCATTTGCCGTCAGCAGCACCATGTTCCCCTCCCGCTCCGACCGGCGCGCC
>JBGSTO010000110.1:0-16916 GCA_041736465.1 Anaerolineales bacterium
GTGCCGTGTGGCATTCCCTATTCTCGGGTCTTTCACCTTTCCAAAGTGCTCTGTTATTTTGCTAATCGATGCTTCTTCCATTGTCGTACTTGCCTCCGTACGACAATTTTCTCACACCTATTCCAAATGCGATTACCCTAAATGTTCAGATGACTTGTCAAAACTGCAATTTCACGCTATCTTGATTCCACTGACTGCCCATGATACACTCTTATCATGCCTCTCCGCGTCCTGGTACTGACACCTGATACAAACCTGGGTGATCAAATTCGGCGGGCGCTGGTCTCATCAGACGGCTGCCAGGTGGTGCTGGCGTATAACAGCCGCCAGGCCAACCGGCTGGCACGCCAGGTGGTATTCGACCTGGCGATTCTGGACGAGAGCTCACCAGACGACAGCCTGCCGGAACTGGCACGCTGCCTGCTCGAGTACCAACCGCGTTTGAATATTGTGCCCCTCAGCCCACCAAATGGTATAAATTCAGCCAATGGATCGCGCAGCCTGCCAGCCGAGGTGCAGGCATTATTACAGCGTGTCGAGGCGATCGCCAGGGACGGCGGTTCTGCAAATGCTGCAGCCGGCAGTACACCTGCTTTGCCGGAGGCTGAAAGTGTTCGAAAAAGGGATCTGCCCAACTGGGCTTTGGATCCAGCCCTGACAGAGCGGCGTTTGAAAGGCATCAACCTGCCCAACTTCATCTATGCGGCAGTTGTCGTGCGGCGGGAGAGCCTGTGGGCGTACCGCGGCTCGCTGCCGCGAGCGCTGGCGGGCCAGCTTTCGCGGGTGCTGGCGCAGTCCTGGAGCCGGGAGCAAGACCCAAACGGCGGCGCTTCTCGGGCGGCGGGCGATATGATGCGCTTCGTGCAGCTAGGTGCGCAGCAGGAATTTCTGCTGTATGCCCGCGGGCTGCGGCACGGGTTGGTTCTGGGGCTGGCATTCCCTGCCACCACGCCGTTCAACGCCGCTCGCACGCACATGGATCAGGTCCTGCGGCAGTTATTGGCGGGCGAGGTGAATGGGAACGGCAGCCAGGTACCCGCAGCGGAGCAGGGGTTCCTTGAAAACGGCGCAGCGGACAGCGATCCATCGGAAGACATACAGGCAGACCTGCCGGCATTAAGCTCGCTGCTGGGCGAAGTGCCCGAACCTACCCCGCAGTCGATGCGCTACCAGGTGCCCGAATCGGGGCGCATTGCCTGGGGGTGGGAGGATGAAGCCGGCGATTTTCCCGAACAGGCGCCTCAGTGGTTAAAACCAGAACAAGACCCGGCTCGCAACGCCAACCAGCAGGTTTCATAGAGGTGATGAATGCCCCCAACCCTGTACTTAATTGATGGGCACGCGCTGGCATACCGCGCCTATTTTGCTTTGAGCAGCGGGCAGGGCAGCTTTGTGACGCGCGAGGGCGAACCGACTGCCGGCGTATTCGGCTTTACCAGTGTGCTGCTGCGCATCCTGGAACGCGAAGAGCCGGATTTCCTGGCGGTGGCGTTTGATTTAGGGCGCACATTTCGGGATGATCTCTTTGCGGAGTATAAGGGCACCCGGGAGAAGATGCCTGATGACCTGCGCTCGCAGATCGAGCGTATTCGCCAGCTGGTGGATGCGTTCAATATTCCGCGCCTGGAAATGGAAAATTATGAAGCCGACGATGTGCTGGGCAGCGTGGCGCGCTGGGCAGCCGCCAAGGGTCTGGGCGTCAAGATCATCACCGGCGATCGAGACCTGCTGCAGCTGGTTTCGGAACGTGTGATCGTAAACTTGCCCGGGAAATCGCTGGCAGATGCAAGAGATTTCCTGATCGACGACGTGGTTGAGTACCTGGGTGTACGCCCGGATCAGGTGGTGGATTACAAAGCGCTGGTAGGGGATAAATCGGATAATATTCCCGGTGTGCCTGGGATCGGCGAGAAAACCGCGGCCTCTCTGCTGCAGGCGTACGATACGCTGGAAGGCATCTATGCTCACCTGGAAGAGCTGAAGCCCGGGGTGCGCGCCAGGCTGGAGCAAAACCGCGACAAGGCGGACCTGAGCCGGCTGCTGGCGCGCATTGTCACCGATCTTCCCATTTCAATGGATCTGGAGCAGGCACGCCCGCAGCGCTTCGACCCCATTCCGTTGGAGGAGCTGTTCCGTGAGCTGGAGTTTCGCACGTTGATGAACCGGCTGCAGGCGCTGAAAGATCGCTACGGCCTGCAGCAGGCAGCCTCAGGACAGCAGTTATCTCTGTTTCCAGCGCCGCCGCCCAAAGCTCCTGTACAGACCGCGGCGGTGGAGCCGCCATCCCCGGCGCAGCAATCTATCGCCTACGAGGTGGTCGATACGACGCCGAAGCTGCAATCCCTGGCGAGGCGGCTGGCGGGCGCCAGGCAGATCTCCTTCGATACCGAAACCACCTCCACCGACCAGATGTCGGCGGAACTGGTGGGCATTTCCCTGGCAATGGACGGCGATACGGGCTATTACATTCCTGTTGGACACCACACGGGCAGCCGGCAGCTGCCGCTGGAACAGGTATTGGAGGCGCTGCGCGGCCCGCTGACGGATGTGCGCATTCCCAAGGTGGGGCATAACCTCAAATACGATTTTGTGGTTTTGGCGCGTTATGGCTTGCGGGCAGCGCCGCTCGGATTCGACACCATGATCGCCGAATGGTTGAGCAATCCGGACTCGCACAACCTGGGCTTGAAAAATCTGGCCTGGGTGCGGCTGGATTACCGCATGACGCCGATCGAAGAGCTGATCGGCACCGGGCGCAGCCAGATCAGTATGGCTGAAGTGCCTGTGGAAAAGGCGGCGGCTTATGCCGCTGCGGATGCCGCGGTGATCCTGCGCCTGATGCCGCTGCTGCAGGCTGAACTGCAGGCGGGGGCGGCGGAAAATTTGTTCCATGAAATCGAAATGCCGGTGGTGAAGGTGCTGGCTGAGATGGAAATGGCGGGTATCAGCCTGGACAGGGACTTTCTGGGGAAGATGTCCTCCGAGCTGGCAGCCAGGCTGGCAGACATCGAGGACCGCATCTACCAGGCTGCCGGGGAACCGTTCAACGTTAATTCCACGCAGCAGCTTTCCCAGGTGCTGTTCGAGCGGCTGAAATTGACGCCGCCGGGGCGGACGCGCAAAACTGCCAGCGGTTTCTATTCCACGGCGGCAGAGGTGCTCGAAGAGCTGAGCGGCAGCCACCCGGTGGTCGATTGGGTGCTGGAACACCGCGAGCTGGCAAAGCTAAAATCCACTTATTTGGACGCTCTGCCTCTGCAGATCAACCCGCAGACCGGCAGGGTGCACACTTCTTACAGCCAGACCGGGGCAGTTACGGGCAGGATCGCTTCCTCCAATCCCAACCTGCAGAATATTCCCATCCGCACCGAGCTTGGACGCCAGGTGCGGCAGGCGTTCGTCGCCGGACCCGGAAAACGGCTGCTATCTGTGGATTACTCCCAGGTGGAGCTGCGTATCGTGGCGCATATCGCCGGGGATGAGGCCATGCTGGCAGCTTTCCGCGCCGGGCAAGACATCCACGCGGCTACTGCTGCAGCCATCAACGGCATTTCGCTTTCTGCAGTCAGTAAAGAGCAGCGCCGGCATGCCAAGGCGATCAACTTCGGCCTGATCTACGGCATGAGCCCATTTGGTTTGACGCGCACCACCGGTTTAACCCTGGCAGAAGCCGAGGATTTCGTCGAGGCATATTTCCGCCAGTTTCCGGCGATCGAGCGCTACCTGAGCGATACCCGCCGCAAGGCAGCCGAGGTGGGCTACGTCGAGACTCTGTTGGGGCGGCGCAGGTACTTCCCCGGGCTGCAGTCGCAGGGCAACCGCAACACACGCAACCGGGAGGAGCGCGAGGCGATCAATGCGCCAATCCAGGGGACGGCTGCCGATATCATGAAAATTGCCATGCTCAGGGTGCATGAAGCCTTGCTAACTTCGGGTTTGACCGCGCGCATGCTGCTGCAGGTGCACGATGAGCTTGTATTGGAATGCTCCCCCGGTGAGCTGGCTGACACCACCCGGCTGGTACAACAAACCATGCAAAACGCGTATCAATTAAGTATTCCGCTGGCAACCGAGGCGCGCAGCGGGACCAACTGGGGTGAAATGAGGCCGGTAGAACTGGGGTAAGCATGCCATCTGGCATACAGTACGCAATCATAAGATACATCTGGGAGAGGTTATGACCGGGAGCCTTGATGGGACTCAAATAGCCATGAACCAGGGGCACTCCGCTGCCTGGGATCAAAATTGGGAACTTGCCGCCCAGCAATACCGCCGGGCATTGGAGTATGCTCCCGAAAACGTGCAGGCTCTGACCAGCCTTGGGCTGGCGCTCTTCGAGCTGCAAGAGTACGAAGAATCGCTGCGCTTTTACCTGAAAGCGGCGCGGCTGGCGCGCGAAGACCCGCTGCCGCTGGAAAAAATAGCCCAAATCTGCGAGCGCCTGGGTAATATTGACCGCGCCCAGGCAGCGTCTCTGCAGGCTGCAGAGGTGTATCTAAAAAACAAAGAAATTCAAAAAGCAATTGAAAACTGGAAACGGGTGACGCTGCTCAACCCCGAAAATATTCAGGCGCACGGCAGGCTGGCGGCGGTATATGAGCACACCAATGATAAGGCCCAGGCGGTGGCAGAATACCTTGCGCTGGCAAGCTTGTACCAGCACGCCAATGATATGGAAAAGGCAGTCCGGGCGGTAAATCGAGCCATGCAGGTGATGCCCGGGGATGCCAGGGCCATCGAGGCGCTGACGATGCTGCGCGATTATAAAACTCTGCCCCTGCCCGACAGGCCGCGCGGCGCGACCGCCTCGCTGCGGATGGCCCGCGTCCGCAAACCAGAGGACACCCAAACCCCGGATGCGGATACTCGCCAGGAGCCGATCGCCGAAGCACAGCAGCGCGCCCTGACCATCCTGGCGGGCATGTTGTTTGACGAAGATTTTGGCTTACCGGAAGGCACCGCCTCGCGAGGGCTGCAGGCGATTGTGCGCAATACCGGCAGCCTGCGCACACCCAAGGTGGTGGATCGCACGCGCATCTTGCTGCACCTGACCCAGGTGATAGACCTGCACACCCAGGGTAAGCTTGAACAATCTGCCAGCGAGCTGCAGCGCGCCATGGGGGTGGGGCTGGATCACCCGGCGGCGCACTTCACCCTGGGCATGCTGCACATCCAAACAGGGCAGCCGGACAATGCCTTCCGCTACCTGCAGAGCGCCATGAAAAGCTCCGATTTTTCTCTGGCATCGCGCCTGCTCCTGGGACAAACACTGCGCAAGCTGAACCGTCTGCGCGAGGCGGCGGTGGAGTATTTGGAGGCGCTGCGCATCGCGGATGCTGCCATGGCTTCGGGGGATCGCCGAGATGACCTGTTCCAACTCTACGAACCCCTGGTGGAGGAGCAGCGCCATGATAAGGACGCGGAAGCGCAAGCGCGGCTGTGTGACAATGTGGTCGAGCTGCTCTCGAAGCCGGACTGGCGCGAGCGAGTGAAGCGAGCGCGCAAACAGCTTCCGACCCAGGTGGATAACCGTGCAGCCGTACCGCTGGCTGAGGTGATCATCCAATCTCGCAGCAGCCAGATCGTGGAATCGTTGGCGAAAATTAGCGAGCTGGCGAATGAGGGCCACCTGCGCTCTGCAATGGAAGAGGCCTTCTATGCGGTGCAGTATGCGCCCACATACCTTCCGCTGCACATCTTCATGGCTGAGCTGCTAAGCAAACAAGGCCAGCTGCAGCTGGCGATCGGCAAACTGCTGACGGTTGCCCAGACGTATGCTGCCCGCGGAGAAATCCGCAGGTCGATCGATTTGTACCACCGGGTGGTAGAGTTATCGCCCATGGATTTCAAGCCGCGCAGCCGGCTGATCGACCTGTTGATCGAGCAAGATCACATCGAAGAGGCGTTGAAGGAATATATGGAGCTGGCGGATGTGTACTACAGCCTGGCAGACCTGGATAATGCCCGCTCGACGTATACCGAAGCGCTGCGCCTGGCACAGCAAACCAACGCCGATCGCACCTGGCGCGTGAAAATCATGCACCGCATGGCAGACATCGACCTTCAAAGCCTGGATTGGCGGCAGGCGCTGCGCATCTTCGAACAAATACGCACACTGCAACCAGAGGACGAGCAGGCCCGTTCGCGCCTGATCGAGTTGAATTTCCGCCTGGGTCAAGAAACGCAGGCGATGACCGAGCTGGAAAATTATGTCACCTACCTGCTGGAGACCGGGCGAAGGGATACTGCCCTGGAATTTCTAAAGGCGCAGGCGCACGAAAATCCCGAACGCCCACTTGTGCGGCGCAGGCTGGCAGATCTTTACCGGCATGCTGGCAGAATCGAAGATGCGATTGTGGAGCTGGATGCTGCCGGCGAGCTTTTCCTGGATGCCGGAAATCGGGATGAAGCCATCCGTACGGTGGAGCTCATCCTGGCGCTGCGCCCCTCGAGGGCAGCCAGCTACCAGCAGCTCCTGGATCAATTGCGTAAGCGCTAAAGCGGAAAACGAACTACCAGATACGGAAAGACGTCACCGTGCGCCCCTGCAGGCCTTCGAATAGGGCGTGTACCCGCATAATCACCACCCCGGGGCGTTGATTCTGGTATGCAAACGTGTGCGTAACCACACCCTGGTCGTTGGTCGAGTAGGGGATGACCGTATTGCTGGCAACACCGCCGGTATCGATCACCTCAAGGTAAACGGTTGCTCCGGCGATGGGCATCAAGTTTTGATCCTGGACGACGATGGAAATCGTTTGGTCGCCGCTGACGGGTGCAATGGCGATCTTGGGGTAGGCATGCACCTGCATGGATACGATACGGCGGGCGAGATTGCTGCCGGTGGTCAGCGGTAAAGCCAGATAACGATACGGCTCCTCTCCTATAATCTCAAAGTAAACTCGCCCCAGATCGGTTAATTGAACGCGGCTGCCAACGGGCAGTTCAGGGTGCCACTCAAAACGCGCCCTCTGGAAGTATTGGGTGATGCGCCCGTCATGCAGCTCGAAGGAGGTGATCGGGTAGCCGAAAATCGGCACGCCGCCGTTGGCATCGAAGAAGTCCAGGAAGGCAAAGCACACGGGTTTCCTGGTTTCTTCGAAATAGCGGCAGGCCTGCAGGTTGCCGGGGATGGGCAGTTCCGGACCGGCTTTGTAGGATAGGTAGCCCAGGTCAGAAATCTTAACCCGCAGCTCGGGGGGATTTTCCACATACAGCTCGAAACGGGCGCGTTCGAAATACTGGATCAGGCGCTCTTCGTCTGAGTCCTGGAAAGCCTCGGTGATGGGGAATCCGAACACCAGCTCCGGATTTGGTACGCTCTGGTAGGCGCGCAAGATATCGCCGGTAACCATATGTCCGGTCTCCGGGAAGTAAAGCTCCTGCGCAGTGGCTTGCCTGAGCACCTGAGCCAGGGAACTATCCTGCAGAGGGAAGAATAACCCCGCAGCGGCGACGATCAAGAGGCATACTAAAACAAGCACAGTGATGCGCTTCATTGGTACTATTATATGCAAATTACTTCAATGTTTCAATAGTCATGAGCCTACAATATTATTATTAAGCAGGATTTCCAGCAAATCTACGGGTGTGGACAGAATCAAATCTGCTCCAGCCCGGCGCAGCTCCTCTTCCTGTCCAAAACCGCACAGCACCCCGGCGGTTTGAGCGCCGGCGGATTTGCCCGACAGGATATCCACGGTGGTATCGCCAACCATCAGGCAGTCTTGCACCTGCACCTGCAGCTGGCGCGCTGCCCACAGCACCGGGTCGGGAGATGGTTTGGTGCGCGCAGCAGTGGTGGCAGTTACAACTGCCTGGAAAACGCTATTTAAATGGAACTGTTCCAGGAAGCGGGAGGCGATGCGCTCACGGCGGGCGCTGACAATCGCCAGTCGATAGCGCCCACCCAGCGCTGCCAGCAGGCGATCTACCCCAGGAATGAGCTGGAATGGCGCTGGACTGCGGCCCAGCCCCAGTTGGTACAGCCAATCCCCAAGCGCGACCAGGGGCTCATCCAGCCCCAGGCGGTCGGGGAGACCCATCAGGTAGGTGCCCGGGGTTTCTGTCAGCATGACAATTTTTCGAGCCAGGGGGAGCGGATTCCTGTCTGGGAATAGAAAGCTCACCGGACGCATCCAGGAGGACAGGCGCGCCACGAACTGGTCATCTGTGTCGCTCAATGTGCCATCGATATCGAAGAGGATGGCCTGGATTCGGGCTGGGTCCAGGGGCATGGTCGGTCAGATTAATATCAAGACTGCCAGGATGCTTACCAGGCTTAAGCACATGCACATGACCACGATCAGAGTCAGGCAGGAAAGCAGAACGCGCGGCAATGTATCGGGCATATCCCTCATCTTGTCAGTAATAGACTGGAATTGATTGTAATCTGGCTGCCAGGGGAAGGCAATAGCTAAACAGGCTGCTGATATAATCATTCTAAAATGGAAATAAAACCAATTCAATTCATCGAAGAAGAAATCGAAGTCATTTTCCAGCAAGCCCCTGTTCCAGGAATTGGCGCAGATCTGATGCAGCGCAACCAGCGGCCCACCTGCGGATAAAGTTCTTCGGATATGAGCGTACAGATTCTAATTCTTCTGATTATCCTCTTCCTTACCCTGATTCTATTTACATTTGAATGGGTGTCTGTGGACGTGGTAGCGCTGGGTGTGTTGGCTGCGCTGATATTAGCGCGGCTGATCGAACCGCAGCAAGCGTTTGCCGGTTTTGGCAGCGATACGATCATCATGATCCTGTGCCTGCTGATTTTGACCTCGGCACTGGTGCGCACCGGTGTAGTCACGCTGGTGGGCAACTGGCTGGCGCGGCAGGCGGGATTGAGCCATTCGCGGGTGCTCGTTGTCGTGATGGTATCCGCGGCGGCTTTGAGCTCTTTTATCAGCAATACTGCTGCGACAGCCTTTTTTGTGCCCATCGTGATGGGACTGGCGCAGAAAATGCGCTTGAGTGCTTCGCGCCTGCTGATGCCGCTGGCTTTTGCATCGATACTTGCCAGCTCTGTCACCCTGGTAGGTACATCCACCAATATTGTCGTCAGCGGTCTGATGACACAGAACGGCATGCTGCCCCTGGGGATGTTCGAGCTGACTGCGGTCGGGCTGCCGATTGCCGTGATTGGGATCATCTATATGCTCGTTATCGGCAACCGGATGGTGCCTGATCGCAGCCACCCCGGTACGCTGACCGAAGAATTCAACCTGCGGCCTTACCTGACCGAAATCACGATCATGCCGGGTTCACCCTTCACCGGCAAGACTCTGCTCGAGATCGGAATGGGAAGAGATCTAGATCTGACGGTGCTGCGCCTGACGCGCGCAGATGTGACCATCATGGCGCCCGGAGCACGTTTCAAGTTGATGGAAGGCGACATGCTGCTGGTCGAAGGGCAGGCGCAGGATATCTTTAAAATTCAGACAACCAAGCATCTGGATGTCATCGGGAACCCGCCGCTCTCCGATACTGATTTGCAGACAGACGAGATGCACCTGGCTGAGGTGCTGATCCTGCCGCGCTCGCCGATCATCGGCGGCACCTTGCTGGGTATGCGCCTGCGCGACCAGTACAATATCCAGGTGCTGGCGATCAACCGCCACGAGGAGACGATTCACCGCAAGATATCTGCCGTGCCGCTGCGTATGGGCGACGTGCTGTTGGTGCAGGGACGGGCGTCCGACCTGGTAGCGCTGGATCGCAATAACACATTTCGCATCATGGGCACGCTGGATTTCCGCCTGCCGAATCTGACCAAAGCTCGTCTGACAATCGCAATTTTCGCCGGCGCGCTGCTGGCAGCCAGCCTGGGTTGGCTGCCGGTGACCGTATCCCTGCTGCTGGGAGTGGTGCTGGTTTTTCTCACCCGCTGCATTACCCCTGAAGAAGCCTACCGGGATGTGGAATGGAAAGCGCTCATTTTAATTGCCGGTATGCTGGCTTTCGGGACTGCCATGGAAACAACAGGCACGGCGCGCTTTCTTGCAGACCTGATCGTGCGCCTGTTCGGGAACGCCCAACCGGTCTGGCTGCTGACCGGGTTTTTCGCCCTGACCGTGGCGCTGACCCAGCCCATGTCCAATCAGGCAGCTGCGGTGGTGGTGCTGCCCGTCGCGATCCAGGCTGCGCTGCAACTGGGTCTTAACCCGCGCACGTTTGCGGTCATGATTGCGATCGCTGCTAGCACTTCCTTCATCACTCCCCTGGAACCGTCCTGCCTGCTTGTCTACGGCCTGGGACGCTATCGCTTTGCGGACTTTATGAGGGTGGGCAGCGTTTTGACACTGTTCATCTATGCGTTGGCGATCCTGATGGTGCCTGTCATATGGCCGTTTTGATAACGCTGCGGGCCAATCCCTTGTGAGTTGGCCTGGAATGGATTAGGATTAAAGGCGATGAAGTTACCAGTAATTCCATGGGTGGTCTTGGGCGACAGCATCGTGCTGGCGCTGATCACTGCGGCTGGCTTCGCTACCCACGGCACGCTGCAAGATGCCGGCGCCCGCCTCGTAGCGACGTATATTCCCCTGCTGGCAGTATGGCTGTTGGCGGCGTCACTCCTGGGTGGATTCAAGCCGGAGTCGCTTGAGAAGCCAGGCCAATTGTGGCGGGCAGCCCTGGCAGCAATCCTGGCATCGCTGGCGGCTGCCTGGGGGCGCGCTGCCTGGACGGGCGGCGCCCTCGTACCAATCTTTGTGCTTGTTCTGGCCGCTACCAATACACTGGCAATGCTCGCCTGGCGCGGGCTGTTGGTTTTCTTGTCTCGTCAGAAAAAAGTGATATGGATGAAGCTGCGCTGATTCATGCCGCCCAACAGGGCGATTTGAATGCCTTCAATGGACTGGTGCTTGCCTACCAGGATATGGCTCTGAACCAGGCATACCGCCTGATCGGTGATCTGGAAGCGGCAGAGGATGCCACCCAGGAAGCATTTATCTCCGCATACCGCAGCCTGGGCAGCTACCGGGGCGGGTCTTTCCGAGGATGGATCCTGCGTATTGTCTCCAATGCTTGCTATGACGAACTGCGCCGCCGGAAACGGCGCCCGACGATTCCCCTGGAACCGATGGGCGCCGATGATGAGGAAATCGAATCGCCGACCTGGATAGCCGACCCGGGTGAAATGCCTGAAGACCACGCGGTGCGAGCCGAGCTAAGTGATGCAATTCAAGACTGCCTGGATGGTTTGCCCGATGACTTCAAGGCAGTTGTGGTGTGTGTGGATTTACAGGGCCTGGATTACAGCGAGGCCTCCCTGGCGATTGGTAAACCCGTTGGAACGGTGAAGAGCCGTTTATCTCGGGCGCGTTTGAAGCTGCGCGACTGCCTTCAGGGGGTTTGGGAACTTTTACCAGCGAATTTTCGTCTGGTGAATGAGGAAACACCATGACGAATAGAATCTCGAACCGTGATTATGAGGCGCTGTCGGCCTATCTGGATGGGGAGCTGACGCCCAATGAGCGCAGTCGACTGGAAAGCCGGCTGCTGGCGCAGGCTGAACTGCGCACTGCGCTTCAAGAGCTGCGCCAGACCCGCCAGGTGCTGCGCGCTCAGGCGCGCATCCGCCGGCGCAGGAGCTTTACCCTTACCCCTGAGATGGTCGGCGCGTATCGACCCAGGCAGTCTGGGCTGCGCCTATTTCCGGTGTTCGGTTTGACATCTGCCCTGGCGACCCTGGCGCTGGTGGTTGCGATCGCCTTTGGATTTTTGAACGGCCCTGGCAGTACGCCGGTAGCTTATGGTCCGCAGGCTCAAGATGTGCAGATGGAAGCGGCTCCTGCCGCTGAGGAAAGCAGCGAGCCTTCGAGCATGAAGGCCGCGGCTGAAACGAGCCAGGAAACGCCCGCAGACGCATCTGCTCTCCAAGCATTTGCGCCTACACCGACGCCCGATATGGGCATCCTGGCTGCTCCCCCGCCCGGCATGGGTGGAGGGGGCGATGCCGGCTCAGGCAGTGCGGCTGCCGCCGAGTCCTTACCCCCGCAGGAATTTCCGGAGCCTACCTCTATCACTGAGACGCTGGCACTATCTGTGCCGGTTCAAATAACCGAGACGGCTGTTCTACCTCGACTGGATGGCGCAACGCCTGAGCTTGAGATCGCCGAGCTGCAACCAGCGCCCGAGGCAACCCCGGAGGCGGCGTTTAACTCTGAGGAGCAGGCGCTGGCGCAGGAGGCTTCCTCAGCGGAGCGCGAGACGGCGGTTTCCTGGTGGACTCCGCTGCGCATCGTACAGGTGCTCCTGGGTGGGTTGGTGCTTGTGAGCGGGCTGGCAGCGCTCTTTTTCTGGATACTGGAAAAAGCTTGATCGCAGAGAAAATTAACTTCTGCCCGCAGTGCGGGGCCTCGCTGGCGCTGGAAGAGCGCTTCGGACGCCTGAGACCGAGCTGCCAGCAGTGCGGCTGGGTGTTCTTTCCCGATCCAAAAGTTGCCGCGGCTGTCCTGATCGAACAGGACGGCCGCGTGCTGTTAGCTCGCCGGGCGAATGACCCTGCGCGCGGTTTGTGGACCATGCCGGCAGGTTTCATAGACGCGGGCGAGGATCCTGCGGAAGCGGCGGCGCGCGAGTGCAAGGAAGAGACCGGATTGGTGGTGCGCATTACCGGGCTGCTGGATGTGCTCTCCGGGCAGGAACATGCCCGCGGAGCGCATATTGTGATCTTCTACCGGGCAGAGGTCGAGTCTGGCGAGCTTACCCCAGGGGATGACGTCGATGCGGTCAGGTTTTTTGCCCGCGGCGATCTGCCTCCCCTGGCCTTTTCTACAACCCGCCACATTTTGGCACGCTACTAGCGGCTGACGCTGAAATGGAGCACCTGCTCCGTGCGGTTGCCAGCCTGGTCGACCGCCGACACGCGCAGCGTGTGCTCTCCTGGTGCAGGCTTCCAGACCGCTGTGTACGGCTCGCCCGCTATTGTAATCAAGGCTTTCCCATCCACTGAAAAATTAACTTCCGCCAGCGCCAGGTTATCGCTTACCTGAGCAGTGAATACCAGGCTGCTCGTGGGTAGCTGCAGCTCCTGGCCTTCTTCGGGGCTGGTTACTACCAGCTCGGGCGGCTGGTTATCTACCGCCACCTGGGTGATGGCGGTGTGTACGCGCTGTGACTGGTCTACGACCAGCAGCTGAATGGCATACAGACCTTCCAGGCCGGCGGTATCCCACTCCCCCAGCAAACCGCCGCTCACGGGTTGAGCCACCCGCGTGCCGGTCTGCAGCCAGCGTACCGGATTCAATCCCTGACCTACCTGAAGCTGGTAGTAAGCGAAGTCGCTGCCGCCAGCGCTGCCGCGGATGGCGACCTTGCCGCGCACGTAAGCGAACATTGCGGGAGCATCGATGCGGGTGCTTGCCTGCCCGGCGTCTGCCTGGACAAGATCGTAAGCTTCAGGGGGCAGCGAGATTCCAGCCTGCAGCGCCCAGGCCTGGGCTTCGAGCGGCACAATCAGATAAGTACGCCTATCCACAAGCTCCGGGGGAGTGAAAACGGTTGCCAATCGTCCAGTTTCACGGTTGGTCTGGATGATCTGGAACAGGCTGTCTGCCTGAGTAGGCTCGGTGCCTGCCAGGAACACTTCTTCCACACGGGTTGGGCAGGCTTCGGTTGGCAGAAAGCCGGAAAGCTCGCAAACTTCCACGCGGCTGATGCCTGCCGGTGTATCCCAGCTCTCAAAGGGCTGACCGGCGTGGCTGTACTGCATCACAGCGTGCCATAAACCCGCTGCCAGGCCCGGTTCCAAATCAGGAGCGGCTGCAGATGCATCCTGGTAGCCGATCCAGATCCCTACCAAACGGGAGGGGGTGTATCCCAATGCCCAGGCATCGTCGCCTTCCAGGGTGCGCCCCAGCTTTGCGGCTGCAGGGCGGCCAATTTCGAGAGGATTCGGGTACCCCAGGCTGGGCCAGCGCGCCGGCTCATCGCTGAGCGTATGGTTGAGCAAATATGCCAGCTGCGGGTTGAGCAGAGGGCGGCGTACCAGGGTTTGGGTCTGCCTTTCCAGATCGCCGGGTAGGGTCCTGCCATGGTTGTCGCGCACGTCCAGCACCGTCCGCGGCTCGATGTCTGCCTGTTCATCGCCAGCGGCTTGCCCTATGAGAATGCCCTGGTTGGCGATGGCGCCGTAGGCCTGTCCGAGATCGATCAGGGTTATCTCCCGGCTGTCCAGCAGTCCGGCTAAACCCAGGCGCCCAACATCTCCCAAATCCAGACCCAATTGTTGGGCGGTGCGCCCTATGTTCTGCGCGCCGGTCTGCTCCATCACCTGGGCGATGGCAGCCAGGTAATCATTCGCCTGGGCAACACGCAGGCGCATCGGGCCGTGATATTCGTCGTTGAGGTTGACAGTGAGGCCGGTTGGGCCGGGGATATCCCAAACCAGCGAAGCCGGGGTGAGACCACGTGTGAAACCCGTCAGTGAAACCAGTGGGGTGAGCAGCGTTCCCGCAGGACGGAAGGGAAGCCGGGTCGGGTCCAGCCCGGCAGCCGGGTCGCCGACCAGGGCCAGCACCTCCCCCTGGGTGTGATCGTATACCAGCGCGGCTGCTGCCAGATTGGATAGGGAGGCAGACTCGCTGCCTGGCAGGGGGGGCAGCAGGCGAGCAGAATCGCACTGGCTGCCATCCATGGCATATTCCGGGATGCTGCGCCTCTGCAGGCGGGCGAGCTGAACGGCAGCCGCGCATTCCGTCTGCAGCTGCAAATCATAATCCAGGGTGGTGACCACCTGCAAACCGCCGCGTTCGAGATGCAGCAGATCGATCTGCCGGCTGAGCTGTTCCAGGACCAGGCGGGCAAAAACAGGCGCCGGGCCGGGTTGGGCGGCGACCGGCGCGGCGAAGAAGAGTGCTGCCTGCAAGGCAGCCTCAGCCTGCTGGGAGGTAATCAGACCGCTCGATTCCATGGCGCGCAGCACCGCAAGCGAGCGCTCGCGCGCAGCCTGCGGCGCGTCCAGGGGATTCAACGCAGGAGCCTCAGCCGCAGCGGTGAGGATGGCAGCTTCTGCCAGAGTCAGTTCGCTGGTGGGCTTATCGAAATACACCCGGGCAGCAGCCTGAGCGCCAAAAGCCAGCCGCCCATAATAAGCGCTGTTCAGATACCATGCCAGCACGCGCTCGTGCCCGTAGTTTAAAACCAACTGGGAGGCCAGCAGGCGCAGGCGCACATCGCGCCGCAGACCGGCAGGCTCCTCGGACAGCAGCAAATCCAGAGCCAGGCGTTGGGCGACCGTGTTCGCTTCCAGGCTGATACCCAGGGGATTGCTCCAAAAACGCGGCTCAATCACTGCCAGGGTGGCGGAGATCAGATTGGCTGGCAGGAAATCCGGGGCGTTCGTATCAAATGCCAGCGCCTGGCGTTGGCTGACAGCCGGATTTTCTAATGTAAGGATGGTGTACTGTCCGCTGCGATCATACAGGCGGGTGGGCTGCAGCAGCAAGCCGCCCGGCGGATCAAGCAGCTCTGGCAGCCGCGCCAGGGAAGGCAGGCCCTGCGCCAGGTTTGCATACAGCCCTGCCAGCAGGAGGGTGACCGCAGCCGCGAACAATGCTGCCAGCAGGCTGCAGCCCAGGCCAAGACGACCTGCCGGGCTGCGGTGTTGGCGCGCCTCACGGCGGCGGCGCATGCGCAGGATGGCGGGAACCAGGGGCATAGGCAGGTGACGGTTATCCAGGCTCCGAGTTTCCGGAGGCAGGCGTGGAAGATTGAGTGCGGCGCTGAACGGCGTTGATGAGCTCTTTGGCTGACTGCAGAGTGCCCTGGCTTAGCTCGCCAAACATCTGCGCAATCTCGACAATGCGCGTCTCCCCGTTCAGCGCTTCGACCTGGGTGGTGGTGCGGCCCTCCAGCACCGCTTTGGTGACATGGAAGTGCTGCAGCCCGTAGACGGCAAGCTGAGGCAGGTGCGTGACGCACAGCACCTGGTGCTGCTTTGCCAGAGAGGCAAGCTTCTGCCCCACGATTCCCCCGACGCGCCCGCCAATGCCCTGGTCGATTTCATCGAAGATCAA
Organism: Anaerolineales bacterium; assembly: GCA_041736465.1. Taxonomy (GTDB): domain Bacteria; phylum Chloroflexota; class Anaerolineae; order Anaerolineales; family UBA4823; genus JAJUJL01. The sequence continues at coordinate 16,023 of JBGSTO010000110.1, forward strand.
CGTTGGTACCTGGTCGGCGCTTGCCAGCACATTTTTCAAGGCCAGCATCAAGCGTGATGTCTCGCCGCCGGAGGCGATCTTGACCAGCGGTTTAAAGCCCTCGCCAGGATTGGGAGCAATCAGGAATTCAACGCGTTCAATGCCGTGAGTGTCGAAGGCCACCCGCCGCCCGTCGGAAAGCGGCACGCCGTTTGGGTCCGGACGCTGCTGAAAATCCACCTGGAAGCGAGCGCTGGACATGTGCAGCTCGTCCAGCTCGGTTTCCACGCGCCGGGCAAGCTCCTCGGCCTGTGCGTGACGCTGCCGGCTGAGCAGCTCACCTTCTCGCCCAACCTGCTCTAGCAGCGCGGCTTCTTCTTCCTGAAGCTCCAGGATGCGTTCGCCGGCATGGGTGATGGTATCCAGCTCGAGGCGTGCTTTGTCGGCATAAACCAGCACTTCTTCGATCGTATCACCGTACTTGCGCTTCAGGTTATGCAGCGCTCCCAGGCGCTCTTCCAATTGGTCCAGGCGGCGCGGGTTGAATTCAATCGATTCTTGGTAGCTGCGCAGCTCGCGCGCCAGGTCGGACAGATTCTCTGCCAGCAAAGCTGCCTGCTCGCTGAGCGCCGATTGAGAAGCATCCAGGCGTGCCAGGCTGGTAATGGCGTGCACCACCTGCCCGAGCACATCCGTAGCTGCAGGCGACTCGGGCGCGCCCTCGTCCAGCGCTACCAAAGCCTCTTGAACCAGGGATGCCAGACCTTCGGCATTCGCCAGCCGGTTGCGCTCTTCCTTGATGGCGTCTTCCTCACCGGGGCGCAGATGGGCAGTCTCGATCTCGGCAATCTGGTAGGAGAGCGTTTCGCTGCGGCGGGCGGCGTTTTTCTCTGACTGGTGCAGCTCCGCCAGCTC
>JBGSTO010000025.1:0-2736 GCA_041736465.1 Anaerolineales bacterium
CGCCTGCGTGCGCGCCTGCCCCACTGGAACGCTGCAGCCTGCGCTGCTCGAAGCCGGGCTGGAAGGGGTGTGGTCTCCGGTGCTCGCACCGCGCCTGGGCTACTGCGATTACGCCTGTAATACCTGCGGAACGGTCTGCCCGGTGGAGGCCATCCCCCGCCTCAGCCTGGTAGAAAAGCGCCGGCAGGTGATCGGCATTGCCGAGATCGACCGCCAGCGCTGCCTGGCTTGGAGCGGGCAGAGCGCGTGTATCATCTGCGAGGAAATGTGCCCGGTGCCCAACAAAGCCATCACCCTGGAAAATACGCCGGTGGTCTCACCCAGTGGCGAGCCGCTGGTGATGCAAACACCGGTGGTACACCCGCGGCGCTGCATCGGCTGCGGCATCTGCGAATATAAGTGCCCGGTTGAAGGCGCGGCAGCGATCCGCGTTTACGCCGTCGCCGGCGAGGTGCAAGGCTCTGGCGAGCAGCCGCGCGGCGATCGCCGCCGCAGGAATCAGCAGTGAGCGGCATCGGTACATTAAAAGAGTCCTCGCTGCACGCCTCGCTGAAAGCCTGGGCTGCCCGCCCCGGCGATTTAATCGAAGCCACGGTGGAGGGCTACCAGATCGACGTGCTGCGCGGCGGGCTGCTGATCGAAGTGCAAACCGGCAACTTCTCCAGCTTGAAGCCGAAGCTCACCCGGCTGCTCGCCAGCCACGCCGTGCACATCATCCACCCGATTGCGGTCAACAAATGGGTGGCGCGGCTGGACGCCCCTGGAGGGAAGGAGCTTTCCCGCCGCCGCTCGCCGGCGCACGGCAGAGCCGAAAACCTGTTCAGCGAGCTGGTGAGGCTGGCGTACCTGGTGGAGCACCCCAATTTCTCGCTGGAAGTCGTCTATACGCAGGAAGAGGAGCTGCGTGCCTGGCACCCCAACGGCTCCTGGCGCCGCCGCGGCTGGCGCACCTTCGACCGCCGCCTGCTGGCAGTGAGCGGATCACAGCGCTTCGACTCGCCTGCCGATTACCTGGCGCTGCTGCCGCAGGAACTGTATCCGGGCTTTGATACCCGCCAGCTCGCTCGCCGCCTGGGACTCCCCCGCTACCTGGCGCAGAAGATGGCGTACTGCCTGCACGTCATGGGATTGCTGGAGCGCAGCAAGCGCGGGCGGGCGTATGTGTATCGCTGCGTGCATGCGGCTGGGACGAGGCCGGCGGCGTGCGGTTGAGGCAGGCAGCCGCGCCCGGATAAGACATTGACGCCTCCCACAAGCCGCGGTAAAATCACTTCCGCACCCAGCGGGTGTAGTTCAGCGGTAGAACGTTTGCTTCCCAAGCAAAATGTCACGGGTTCGATTCCCGTCACCCGCTCAAACAAACCCCAAAGGTTTTGAAAACCTTTGGGGTTTTTCATGGGTTGAATCCAGGCACACCCGATTCGCCACTTTGGATATCCGCAAGGTTCCTTCACCCAATTTTTGCTCCAATTTTATATAGATTTTACGCCCCACCTGAGAAGATAAAGCTGTACGAGTGCGCCGGTTTAGTCTATTTGACTTTAACCGTATTAGGAGCAATGATGACACCACGCAGCCCAACTATCTTATACGTAGAAGATAACCCGGATAACCGCACCCTGGTGCGGCGCATCTTGATGGCGGATGGCTTCCGGGTGGTGGAGGCAGAAAACGCCGCCCACGCCGTCCAGGCTTTGCAGTCTGTGCTGCCGGATTTGATCTTGATGGACATCAATATGCCGGATATGGATGGGTATACGCTGACCGGGAAGCTGAAACTTGACCCGCGCATGCACACCGTCCCGATCATCGCCCTGACCGCCAATGTCATGAAGGGCGACCGGGAACGGACGCTGGATGCCGGCTGCGACGGATATATCCAGAAGCCGATCGATGTGGATACTTTTTCGAGCCAGATCAGCCATTTCTTAGGAGCGCAGTGATGAGCCTGCCTGGATCCGGAGACATATCAGATAAGCCGCAGGCAGACATTTCACTGGCAAAAACAGCCCGGCTGGGCGGGAATGGCACCAGCAGCCTGCGGGATGGCTCCCGCGTGGCGCGAAAATCCAGCCTCGAAAACTCCACGGTATTGGTGGTGGAAGACAATGTGGCCAACTTCGTCTTGATTGCCAGGCTGCTGGGATACATGGGCATTCATTGTGAGTGGAAAACTTCAGGCTACGAAGTGGTCGAATACGCTGACAGCCTGCCGCGCCTGGATCTCATCCTCATGGACATCCGCCTGCCATACGAAGATGGCTATGGCGCGCTGCAGAAGATCCGCTCCTCGCCCCGCCTGCGTGGAACGCTGGTGGTTGCCGTGACCGCAGAAGCCAGTCAGGAGCAGATCAAGAAAGCCCGCCAGGCGGGTTTCGATGGCTTTATGGGCAAACCGCTGGACCCCGATCGCTTTCCGGATCAAATCCGCAGCATCCTGTCCGGAGATGCTGTCTGGGAGCTTAACTAGGGGCGACAGCGACGGTAGCAACCGTCGCGCCCCCGCTGTACCCAGCGCCGCCCGGCAATTATGCCGCCGTATCCAGGAGATCGCAACGCCATGCTCGACCGGTCGTCATGCCCACAATGTGGGCAACCCATCAATATCTACATGCAGAGCTGCCCGGTCTGCCATGCCGACCTGACGCCCACACGTCCGGTGGTAAACCTGCCTGCCGCATATCCGGTCTCGCCGCCCGCCTCTGCGCCCGCCTCTGCGCCCGCCTCTGCGCCCGC
>JBGSTO010000147.1:0-4653 GCA_041736465.1 Anaerolineales bacterium
TAATTCGGCGCAGTCGCGTAAACCGTCAGGGCGAAATAGCCATCGGGCGCCATTTGCGGAGAGTGCATGGAAGGGATATAAATGCGGAAGCCATCGGATCCAGGCTTATATATCCCGCGTATGCAGTCTTCGATGGCAGCCTGGATGTCGTAATGTTGGAAATAATAGCACAGGGGGCCGCGCTGGTAGGTGTGCGGGTCGAAATCCAACCCGAGATGCACCATCAGCACGGATTCCATACGCGGCATTTCTTTGACCTGCCGGGTGAGGTCTCCAGGCAGGTGAGCGGCGCCAACCAGATGCAGAAAGGTCTCCTGAGCGCCGCCGGAAGCGATGACCAGATCAGCCGGTTCAATGCGCCCATCTTCCAGAAGGATTCCCTTCACCTGGTAATCGTCGATCAGAATTTGGGCTACTTTTGCGGAGGCGACCAGCTTGCCACCGGCGGTTTCGAAAGCGCTCTGAACCGCTCGCGTAAGCCTGCCAATGCCGCCATGAACGAACGAGTGGCTGGGGTAGCTGCCATTGTTGGGTGAGCGCCGAGAAATACGACTATCGAAAGCGTGTTCGGAATTCAGCGGCGGGATAGCCAGGGCAGGAAACCGGTCTGGAGGTGTGGTGAAATCGGTAAGGATGGAGGTGAATACCGCCTTCAAGCGCGGATCTCGAAAGAAGTGATCCATGAGCCGGGCAGCAGACCAAAGCTCGTAGCGGCGGAGCGGCAGGTAGGTCTGCAGCCAGCGAAGCTGCTGCCATGTCTTTCGCAAAGCCGGCTGATCTCCACCAGATTTGTTGAGCGCCAAAGCCTGCATTGTGCGCCAATAGAAACGGTAGTAGTGGTGGATGCCGGATTTTTCGCGAGGGAAGATCTCTTCCAGCCGCTGCTGGCGCCAGTTGGGTGAGGTAAAGACATCTGGCGGCCAAAACTCAAATTCTGGAAAATGATAGGCACGTTCGCCGGGGATAAGATCTACCTGCTGGGCGATATCCAATTCTTCCAGCACCTGCTGACCGCGTTCTCTGGGCTGGAAGCCTTCCACGAGCAAAGGACCTAAATCCCATCCAAAGCCAGCCTGGCGCAGCGTGGCGGTGACGCCTCCCGGTTGGGAGAATTGTTCGAACAAGGTTACCGAGTATCCGGCGCGAGCCAGGTAAGCGGCGATGGTCAATCCGGACATACCGGCGCCGATGACGACAGCTTTCAATCAGTATTCCTCCTGGCAGACACGGCATCCACGGGAAATCGTGGATAATTATACACCTCAGGCGGGATGGAGAAATTCCTTACAAAATTGATTTGAAAAATTGTAAAAACGTTGCTATAATAATGATGTTGCACTAAAGGATACGGCGCTCGCGCCGTGGTTTTACTTCAAGGAGGAGCCATGGGGATCTATCTGGTACTGCTGCTGCCCATTTCGCTGGTCATCTCGTTGGGGATTGGTTTGTTTCTGCGTCGCGACCTGCAATCTCACCGGCAGGAGAGGGGTGGAAGCTAGGCGCAGCACTTGCACGGCTTTTACTCAACCGGGCGGTCTTCCAGGATAACAGCCTGGGCTTTGCGTTCCATGTCTCTAATGATATCGTAATCGGCATCGACTACGGCGGCAAAGTGAGACAGGTGGTAGGCGCTGAGAAAAGCCTGCCCGGCAGGGTGCAGGTGCATCTTGAGCAGCGCCTCACGCAGGCGATTGCGCAGTTCTACGGGCGTCGAAAGGCTGGCGACAAAAGGCGGGATTGGGCTGGGCCCTAATACTTCGATCACGCGCAGCAGCTCTAACAGCTCTGGACGATCACGGATCTCTGTCTCCAGCACTGTGGAGTCGATGGCTGAGGCATCCACCTGCCCGGTGATGACCATTTCGATGGCGTTCTGGTGTGAACCGGCGGCAACTACCCGGCCAAAAAATCCATTGTACTCTTCCAGCTCGGCCAGCCGCCAGCGAGCAATATTGTAGCCTGAGTGCGAGTGGGGTTCGTTGTATGCCCACCTGGCGCCGCGCAAATCCAGGAAGCGGCGCATTGAGCTTTCCTTCAAGACAATCACATCCGAGAAATACACCGGACTGTTTTGGTAGCGCAAGGCAGACATCACCGGGGCGGCGATCAGCTCTACCAGCGGCGGCTGGCGGTCGGCTTTCCAGACATACGGCAGGCTGCAGATCCAGCCCATTTGCACCTGACCGGTGTCGATCATAAGCTCGCGTTCCTGCCAGGGTGGAGCTGAGACAAACTCTACAGGCACTTCCATCAGCAGGCTCAGGTTCTCGGCAAGGCTGGCAATGAATAGATCTGAATTGGGCGCCTGGATTGAGGTAATACGAAGTGTGTCCACGGGCATGATTTTATCTTAATCTGGCCTATTGCGGGGAACACCCCCAATCTCCGGTCTTTATGTATAATAGACCTGTACCCAGCCAGACTGGCGTAAGCAATTCTCCGTTCTACCTGGAGAAAAATTCAAGAAAGTGGATCGTTTACATGGAGCTGCACCTTTTCGATACTTATACGCGAAGCTTGCGAAAATTTGAACCCTTAAAGCCCGGTAAAGTTGGCCTGTACACCTGCGGACCGACGGTATATGACTTTGCCCACCTGGGAAACCTGCGCACCTACGTGTTCGAGGATATCCTGCGCAGGGTGCTGGAATTCAACGGCTACCAGGTGGAGCACGTCATGAATATCACCGACGTGGGACATCTGGTTTCGGATGCCGACGAAGGCGAAGACAAGATGGAAAAAGGCTCTCGCCGCACCGGCTTGAGCGCTTTCCAGATCGCCGAAAAGTATGCCGCCGCTTTTCAGGAGGATATTGCCCGCCTGAACATTGTGTCACCGACAATTTGGTGCAAGGCTACCGATCACATCCGCGAGCAGATCGAGTTTATCGCCTGCATCGAAGCCAAAGGGTATACTTACCGCACCTCGGATGGAATTTATTTCGACACTTCCAAACTGGACGATTACGGCTACCTGGCACGCCTGGATATCGAAGGGCTGCAAGCCGGCGCGCGCATCGACATGGCTGAGAAGCGCAACCTGACCGACTTTTCCCTGTGGAAATTCAGCCCGCCAGGGCAAAAAAGACAGATGGAATGGGACAGCCCGTGGGGGGTGGGGTTCCCCGGTTGGCACATCGAGTGCTCGGCGATGTCGGCAAAATACCTGGGCAGCTATTTCGACATACACTGCGGCGGCGAGGATCATATCTCGGTGCACCATACCAATGAGATTGCCCAGACCGAAGCGTGCTACGGGACGCGGCTGGCAAATTTCTGGCTGCACGGTTACTTCTTGCAGATTGACGCAGAACGGATGTCTAAATCTTCGGGTGAGTATCTGCGCCTGCAGAGTGTGCTCGATCGCGGCATAGACCCACTGGCTTACCGCCTGTTCTGCCTGAGCGCACATTACCGCAGCAAGCTGAATTTTTCATGGGAAGGCCTGGACAGTGCAGCCACCTCGCTGCAGCGCCTGCGCACTGCCAGCCATGAATGGGGAGAGGCAGGCGCCGTTGACGAGGAAACGCTGGAGCATTTTCGCAGCCAGATCAACGATGACCTGAACATGCCGCGCGGACTGGCGGTAGTATGGGAGCTGGTGCGCAGCAGCCTGCCTGCGGCGACGAAAAAAGCCACCCTGCTGGTAATGGACCAGGTTTTGGGACTGCGGCTTGCGGAATGGGCGCCGGAGGAAGAAGAAGCGCCAGAGCAGATCCTGGAGATGCTGGCAGCGAGACAGCAGGCGCGCAAAGAGAAGCGCTGGGCGGATGCAGATGCGCTGCGCAAGCAGGTGATCGAGGCGGGCTACGACATCGAAGATACGGCGCAAGGACCGCGGGTTCGAAGAAAACGTGTCACCACAGGTGAGCTATGAAAATCGCAATCACAGGAAAAGGCGGCGTCGGTAAGACGACGCTGACCGCGCTGCTGGCGCAGGTGTGGGCCGACCGGAACCGGCAGGTGCTGGCGGTAGATGCCGACCCATCGCCGTGCCTGGCAGGGGCTTTGGGATTTCCAGACGAACTGCGCGCCGGGCTGCACCCGGTTGCAGAGATGGATGAATTGATCTACGAGCGCACCGGGGCGCGCCCGGGGCAGGTGGGCGGTTTTTTCACCATAAACCCACGCGTGGACGATATCCCGGAGCGTTTCAGCGCGCTGCACCGCGGTGTGCGCCTGCTGGAAATGGGCTCGGTGGATATTGGCGGGTCGGGCTGCATTTGCCCGGAAAGCGCCATGTTGAAGACCTTGTTCACCCACCTGCTGTTTCGCAAGGACGATGTGCTTCTGATGGATATGTATGCCGGCGTGGAGCATCTGGGCCGGGCGACGGTTGATTTTGTCGACCTGATGCTGGTGGTGGTGGAGCCGACACGCCGCAGCCTGGGCACGGCCTCGCAAATACACAAGCTGGCAAATGACATCGGCTTGAAGCGCCTGATGCTGGTTGGCAACAAAGTTCGCAATTCTGACGAAGCCGAGTTCCTGAAAAACGAGTCACCGGGTATGGAGGTATTGGGTTATTTGCCTCACGATACGCTGGTGCAGGAAGCCGACCGGCTGGGTATTGCGGTATATGATTATGTGCCTGCTCTGAAAGATGCGGCACTTGGTATGGCGAATTTACTGGAAAAGGAAACGGCAGGAGCTG
>JBGSTO010000211.1:0-2767 GCA_041736465.1 Anaerolineales bacterium
CCGAGCCGCCGGCGGCGCAGCCCCCGGCAGCCGAACCCACGCCAACCCTGGCGCCCCCGGTTGCAGCGGAAGCAGTAAAGATCGCCTTCTGGCACAGCATGGGCGGCGACATCGGGGGTATTGCCATTCCTCAGATGGCAAACGACTTCAACGCCTCCCAATCCCAATGTTTTGTTGAGCCGATTTACCAGGGCTCTTACGATGACGCCTTGAACAAACTTAAAGCCGGCTTGCAGTCCAAGGACACCCCGGCAGTCATGCAGCTCTATGACATCGGCACGCGGCTGATGGTCGACCTGAAGGTGATCACGCCCGTTCAGCAGTTCATTGACAAAGAGAGCTATGACGTCTCCGATCTCGAGCCGAACGTGCTGGCATACTACACGGTCGAGGGGCAGCAGGCTTCCATGCCGTTCAACACCTCGACGCCCATGCTGTACTACAACAAGAACATGTTCGAGGCAGCCGGATTGGACCCAGAATCCCCACCCAGGACCTTTGAAGAGGTCTGGGAAGCTGCACGCGCACTGACCCAGAAAGACGCTTCGGGCACCGTCACGGTTTCAGGCATCTCGATCAGCATCTACGGCTGGTTCTTCGAGCAGTTCCTGGCTGTTTCCGGCGGGTACTACGTTAACAACGCCAATGGACGCGATGCCCTGGCAACCGAAGCTACGTTCAACGGCCCGGAAGGCCTGGCGATCATGGAATGGTGGAAGGGCATGTACGACGAAGGCATCATGGGCAACTACGGTCGCGCCAATGCTGACGTGCGCACTGCCTTCTATGCTGAACAGACTGCCATGTTCATCGACTCCACTGCCGTGCTGCGCGGCGCGATGGACACCGTGGCGGGCAAGTTTGAGATCGGCACCGCCTACCTGCCGCGCCCCAACGAGGCAGCTTTTGACACCTCCGGGACGATCATCGGCGGTGGATCGCTGTGGATCATCAGCGACCGCCCGCAGGAAGAGCAGGACTGCGCCTGGGAGTTCATCAAATACCAGGCCTCACCCGAGCAGCAGGCCTACTGGCACACCATGTCGGGTTATTTCCCCATCCGCCAGACGGCTTATGATGTGCCCCTGGCCCAGGAATGGCGCGGAAAATACCCGCAGTTCGTCACGGCTGTTGACCAGCTGCACCTGGCGCCCAACAATCGCATTACGAACGGCGGCCTGATCGGCGTCTTCCCGACCGCCCGCCAGACCATCGAGTCAGCCATCGAGGAAGTGCTCGCCGGCGTGGCAACCCCCCAGGAAGCGCTGGATAAAGCCGCTGCCACTGTTACCGCTGCCATCGAAGAATACAACATCTCCATGGGGCTGGAGTAACTTTCCCGCCCTGACAGCAGAATAACCGGATAAGAAAAGGCAGGGTGTCCTGACCAGGGCACCCTGCCCTTAAATCAAAACATAATGAATTCAAAAAATTTTCGCCCCAACCGCTGGCTCATCACCTTCCTTTCCTGGCTGCTTTTTGCCTGCTCGGCTCAGCCGGGATCCCTCCCAGCAGCCACTCAGGAGATCGCGACCATGAACGCAGACCAAAACCGGGTAATGATCATCGCCCATCGCGGAGCGCGCTCTTTAGCCCCAGAAAACACCCTCGCCGCAGCCATCAAAGGGCTGGAAAGCGGGGCAGATGGCTGGGAGCTGGATGTGGCGATGAGCGCCGATGGCGAGCTGGTACTGCTGCATGACGACACCCTGGAGCGCACAAGCGATGCAGCCCGGGTGTTTCCCGATCGCTCTCCATGGTCGGTGTACGAATTTACAATGGACGAGCTCAGGCGGCTGGATTTTGGCGCGTGGTTCGTCGAGAGCGATCCCTTCCAGCAGGCAGCTCAAGCCAACATCTCGCCGGACGAGCTCAGCAGCTACGTGGGACTCCCGGTAACCACGCTTGAAGAAGCGCTGCAGTTCACCAAAGACAATCACTGGTGGGTGAATATCGAGATTAAGGACGCCAGCGGCACGGCTGCCGATGAAGTGATCGTTCCACGGGTGGTTGCACTGGTCGAAGCCCTGGCAGTGCAGGATCAGGTCTTGATCTCGTCTTTCAAGCATGACTACTTGCGCCAGGTTAAAACCATCAATCCGGCGATCGCTACGGGCGTGCTGGTGAATAAAGTCGTGGCAGATCCGCTCAGCCTGATGCAAGAATACGACGCTCAGGCGTTTCACCCTGGCAGGAAAGTCACCTATGCCAAGCAGGTGCAGGCACTGCGCGAGGCGGGCTACGCCGTCAATGTCTGGACGGTGAACGACGAAGCCGATCTTCTCGAGCTGGTGGAGATGGGTGTGACCGGGATCTTTACCGACTTTCCCCAGACACTGAAGCCTATCCTGGAGTCTCGGTAAATGCCGCTTGACCTCGCCCACATCCTCGCCCTGCAGCAAAAACCGGCGCCCTTCACCCCCGGCGAGCGACAGTTCTGGGATGACCCCCACATCTCGGCCCAGATGCTCAGCGCCCACCTGAACCCCAACAACGACCTCGCCTCCCGCCGCCCGGCGACGATCGAGCGCTCGGTCGAGTGGCTGGCCTCCGTGCTGAGCCTTCAGCCGGGAGATGCCGTGCTCGACCTGGGCTGCGGTCCGGGGCTGTATGCGGCGCGCCTCGCCCAACGCGGCCTGGCGGTTACCGGCGTCGACCTGTCCCCGCGCTCGATTGATCACGCCATTGGCTATGCGCAAGAGAACGGATTAGAGATCGAATACCGCTGCATGAATTACCTGGAGCTGGATGAGGTCGACCGCTTCGA
>JBGSTO010000216.1:0-4630 GCA_041736465.1 Anaerolineales bacterium
GGGCGCCTCCCAGCAGTTCGCCACCCACTGGATTCACCGCTGCCGGATTCATGCTCATCGCCGCGCTCTCCTTTCCCGGCGCAAACCGCAGTATCTGCTCCCGCAGCGCGCCGCCCAGCACCCCCTGCAGCTCGAAAAGTCCCAGCCGCGCCTGCTCCCAGAGCGTTCGCCCGCCGGCCTCCTCCAGCTCCTCAGCCACCGTCCACAGCATCTCGTCCGCAAACGCCCGGGTATATTCCGCCGGGTACAGCTTCACCAGCGCGGCATACAAGTGCAGATACCAGCCAGTCCAGCGGGGTGTATTCATGATGCCGCCAGCGATCGCCCCAAAGAGGCCAACCGTTCCAGCCGCCGGACTTCCGCCGCCAGCATCTTGCGCCCCTCCTGCGTCAGCCGGTAAACCTTGCGCGGCTTGCCTGGCGAAGCCGGCTCAGCTTCGGGAACGTCTTCCGGCGCGATCCAGCCCAGCTCCAGCAGCCGCTTGATCACGCCGTACAGGGTGCCCGTGCTCAACCGCAGCTTGCCCTGGCTGAGCGCTTCCACCTCCTTGATAATGGCGTAGCCGTGGCGCGGTTCCGCCGCCAGGCAGAGCAAGATATAGTATGCCGATTCGCTCAGGGTGGAGCTGCTGTCTTCGTGGATTTGTTTCATGCTTCCCGCCGTTCATTATATGTCGCTACACGACATATTACATGAATTTCACTGAAAAGTCAATGAACAAAACACAAAGGTCGCAAAGTTTAAGCACAAAGTACACAAAGAGTAAATAAAACCTTTGTGCCCTTCGCGCCTACTTCGTGCTCTTTGTGTTTCGCTTTGTGTTTCGCTTTTTCCAAATCCGTGTCGTGCTACAATTAGCCCCAACCCAACCGGAGGAAACCCAATGCCCAACGAGCTGCACATTGCCTTTCAAGACGAGTATCCCGATGGCCTTTCCCACTGCTACGGCTGTGGGCGTCTGAACGAGCACGGTCACCAGATCAAATCCTATTGGGACGAAGATGGGCGCTACAGCGTGTGTCATTTCCAGCCCAAACCCTACCATACCGCCGTACCCGGCTACGTTTACGGGGGATTGATTGCCTCGCTGGTGGACTGCCACGCCACCGGCACCGCCTCTGCCGCCTTTCGCCTGGCGCAAGCCAGCCAGGGCGCACCTGCCGAGCCGCCTCGCTTCCTGACCGCATCTTTAAACGTAGACTTTCTCAAGCCCACCCCGCTCGGCCCAGTACTCGAGCTGCGCGGCCTCGCCAGCGAGATCCAGGGGCACAAGGTGGTGGTCGAAGTGCAGGTCTTCGCCCAGGGCATCCAGACCGCTCGCGGGCGCGTGGTTTGCGTCCAGGCTACCGAGGCGCTGCTGCGCAAGCTGGGCGTCGAGATTTGATTTTGTTTGCAAAACTGTATGGCAATCACAACCTTCTTAGCAGATCGAATCGCCCTTTTTCTCATAAAATAGAGGCTGTAGAAGATACGCAGTTGGAGGGTTGGAGTGTTTAGAGTGCGCGCATGAATCCGGCAAAAGTGCTGGTCGTCGAAGATAACGACGTCATGGCCCTGGGACTCAAGACCATCCTGGAGATGAGCGGCTATCAGGTGCGCGCCGGCATCTCCTCGGGCGAAGAGGCGCTGCAGGCCATGCCATCTTTTCTACCCGACCTGGTGCTGATGGACTTGCGCCTGGCGGGGGAGATGGACGGCATCCAGGCAGCCACTGCCATTAAACAGGCGTACGACGTCGCCATCATCTTCCTCACCGCCCACGACGACCGCCCCACCTGGGAACGCGCCCGCCTGGTTGAGCCGCACGGTTTCGTGATCAAACCCTTCAACGAGCGCGACCTGCGGCGCACCCTCGAGGTCGCCCTGTATATGCACGCCGCCGAGCGCAGCCTACGCCACCGCGAAACCTACTACCGCAGCCTCTTCGAAGAATCGCACGACGCCATCCTGATCTACAGCCTGCCCGATCAAACCATCCTGGATATCAACCCGGCTGCCTGCCACATCTACGCTTACCCGCGCGAAGAGCTGGTCGGCCTCAACCTGGCGCAAATCAGCGAGGACTTCCAGCAAGAACAGGAGCACATCCAATCCCTGGTGCATCCCAACCAGGATTTCACCCGCTACATTGCCCACCAGCGGCGCAAAGACGGCAAGCCCCTGGTGCTGGAGGTGCAGGCCAGCCTGATCTCGCACCAGGGACAACCCGCCATCCTGAGTGTAAATCGGGATGTTACCCAACGCATCCAGCAGGAGCGTGAGCTGGAGCGCTATCGCCAGCATCTCGAAGAGCTGGTGCAGGCGCGCACCGCCGAGCTGGCCCAGGCGTATGACCAGCTCCGATTGCAGATGACCGCCCTGTCCTCGGCTGCCAACGGCATCATCCTGGTGCAGCGCAGCGGCACGGTGATCTGGTGCAATCCCGCTTACTGCGAGCTTACCGGCTATACCGAAGATGAGATCGTCGGTCGCCAATTCAATTTATCCCACACCGGGGTGCTCTCGCAGGAGACCCACCTGAAGATGTGGCAGACCATCCTGGACGGGCAGATCTGGCGCGGCGAGCTGGTGGACCGGCGGAAAAACGGCGCCGGCTATATTGTGGAATACGTGATCACACCGGTGTTCGATGAGAGCACTCAGGTGCGCAACTTTGTGGTCATCTTTCACGATATTACCGCTCGCACCCGGGTGGAAACCGCCCTGCGAGAGAGCGAGGAACGCCATCGCCAGGTGCTGGAGAATTCCCCGGTTTTCATTGCTACCTGGGAAGACGATCTGCTCACCTTCATCAACCCCGCCGGGGCGCGCATGCTGGCATTCAATCACCCGCAGCAAGCCGTTGGGCTGCGTTTTTCCGATTTGGCGGATGTCAACTTGAATACCGCCATCTTCGAAACCGTCAACCAGCTGCTGGCAGACGGACAGTCGGGCGCCAGCGGTCTGGAGATGACCATCGTCCGGCGCGATGGCATCCCCCTCGAGCTGGAGCTCTCCCTGGTGGTCACCAACCGCAGCGAGAAAGTGCACGTGCTGGTGGTCGCCCAGGATATTACCGAGCGCAGGAAATTCCAGCAGTCGCTGCAGCGCCAGGCAGCCCTGGCAAAAGTCGAGCTGGCGATCCACCAGCCCACCGAGCTGGACCGGGTGTTGGACCAGGTGGTCGAGCTGACCACCCAGGCGCTGTCGGCCACCGCCGGGGCAAGCGTGCTGTATCGCGATGCCGAGCACGGCGATCTTGTGGTCGGCTCGACCACACTGGCAGGCAGCGAGCGCAATCGCTTGAGCAGCGCCCATATCCGCCAGGCAAATGCCTGCCAGCACATCATGCGCACCCAGGCAGCCTTGGTCATCCCGGACAGCGCACAAACTACCCCCGAGGCCGGCCTGTTCCTGCCCTCCCCGCACATGCGCGCCTTTGCGGGTGTGCCGTTGATTCTGGAGAGCGAAGCCACCGGTGTGCTCTATGTCGTCCACAGCCAGCCGCACGGTTTCAGCCAGGATGAGATCGACTTCCTGACCGCCATTGCCAACCGCGCCGCACTGGCGATTGGCAAAATCAACCTGTACCGTTCCCTGCAGCAGGCTAAAGACACAGCCGAACAGGCGGCCCGTCTCAAGTCGGAATTCCTGGCGAACGTCAGCCACGAGCTGCGCACCCCACTGACCGCCATCATCGGCCTGGCAGAGCTGCTGACCGATACACGCCTCGACCACCAGCAGTCGCGCTTCGTGGAAACCATCAACCTAAGCGCCCAGCGCCTGTTGAGCCTGATCGGCGACGTGCTCGATTTCTCCAAGCTGGAGGCCTACCGCTTAACCCTGGAAAATAAAGCCTTCGACCTCTACCAGGTGTTGGACAACGCCCTCTCGATGGTTGCATACCAGGCTGCCGCCAAAAAACTGGATCTGGCGTGTTCCGTCGATGCAGATGTCCCCGCTCACCTGGTTGGCGATGGCAGCCGGTTGGGTCAGGTGCTGGCAAACCTGTTGAGCAACGCGGTCAAGTTTACCGACAGCGGATACATTCATATGCAGATCGGGCTGGAAGCGCCTGCGCAGGAGAAGTTGGCTGCCGCCGGCGACGGCCTGGCGCTGCATGTTTCCATTCAGGATACCGGCGTCGGTGTGCCGCAAGAGCGCCAGTCCCAGCTCTTCCGCGCCTTTTCCCAGGTAGACGCCTCATCCTCCCGCCGCTATGGCGGGACGGGTCTGGGGCTGGCAATCTCCCGCCAATTGATCACCTTGATGGGTGGTCGCATCTGGATGGACAGCAGCGGAATACCCGGAGAAGGCAGCACATTCCACTTCAGCTTGCCGTGCCAGCGCTCACCCCAGGAGATGACTCCCGCCGAACCAACTGCGCCCTTCGCCGGCAGGCAGGCTTGCCTGATCTGCGATTTACCCCTTACCCTCGGATTGCTTACACGGCAGCTTCAGGAGTGGGGGCTGGCGCTGCAGGTGATGGAAAGCTGCCAGGCTCCCCTGCCCGAGCCGCCGCCCGAGCTGGTGATCATCGCCTGCAACTGTGCGCCGGGGAATTTCGCTTTTGCCCGCTCGCTGCTGTCCTCGCAGGCGCCGCCTGCGCCCGCCGTGGTGCTGGCAGTTCCTGCCGGCTGCAGCCTGCCGC
>JBGSTO010000268.1:0-3414 GCA_041736465.1 Anaerolineales bacterium
CGGGCCTTCACAGGACGCATCGGACAGCTAATCCTTTGCAGCTCAGCGGCAGTCTACCAGCGGCCAGCCAGCCGGTACCCCGTAACGGAATCCGAGCCGCTTCTGGCGACCAGTCTATATGGGCGGAACAAAGCTCGCTGTGAGCAAACTCTGGTCGCGGCACACGAGCAGGGCGCCTTTAATGTGACCATTCTCAGACCGGCAAATACCTACGGGCCGGGAGGCGATCTGATCTATACCCTCGGGTGGGGAAATGGTTTTCTGGATCGGATTCGCAAAGGGAAAGCGCTGGTTTCACCGGGCGATGGTTCAGCCCTGCGCGGCCATTGTCATGCCGGCGACGTCGCCCGGGCGTTTGTATCCGCCGCGGGCAATCCGCGAGCTTTTGGGCGCGCCTATCACGTCACCGGTGATGAATGGCTGACCTGGGATCGCTATTTTGAAATCATTGCCGGGGTATTAGGGGCGCCGCTGCCTCGTCTCGTGCATATCCCCTGCGAAGTGTTGTACGCCATGGCGCCTGAGCGGCTGGCAGATGTGATCGAAAATTACCGCTTCAATAATATTTTCGATAACCATGTCGCCCGCCGAGATGTGGATTTCCGCTACACCGTCAATTTTTCGGATGGCGTGCGCACAACCATCGCCTGGTTGGATGCAAACCAGCGGATCCGCAACAGTGATGATGAACCGTTCGATGATGCCATAATTGCCGCCTGGGATCGCTGCCAGGCAGGATGTCGATTAGATCTACCCGCAGCATAGCCTGGCTGGAAAAGCGGTAATTCCCACACCGTTTTTACTCTGTCATCCTGAACGCAGTGAAGGATCTCGTACCTTTCGCATGCCCCACAAAGTGCGATCAGCTTTTTAAAGTAAGTCTCTGTGGTGTTCGTAGACCTTCGCCACTGCCGCCGCAATATCCTGCATATCCCCTTCATCGCCCAGCAGAAGGGAATGCGCCAACCAGCAGGATTCCCGGCAGGCTCGCTCGCTAACCGGGCAGGATACCCTCGCGTAGTCTGGATAGAGCACGCCTGCCGGCGCATAAGGTCCGAAAGCGTGCTCTAAAAAGACTGGCTGCCGGTAAAGTGGCCGGTCATACCCCGCAGAGCAAGGCACACCTTCAGCATTCAGCGCGTTCATAAATGTCTGCCGTGATAGACCATCGAAGGCGTCTGGATCATACCGGAAAATATACAGGTGGTAGCCGTGGCGGGTCTCCCCATGCCCGCGAGCCATCGGTCGGATGCCCGGAATCTTCGCCAACTCCTTGTTCAGGAGCAATCCATTCACTTCGCGCCGCTGCACCTGCTCCTCCAGCCTTTTGAACTGCGCCGAAAGCAAAGCCGCCTGGAATTCATTCATGCGGTAGTTGCCGCCCAGCAAACGATGCTCGTACCAGGCGCTTTCCGGGTATCGTCCGCAGGTGTGCAGAGCGCGGCAGATCCTCTCGTAGTGCTCATCGGATGTCAGGATGATCCCGCCCTCGCCGCTGCTGAGAGTCTTGGATGCTTGAAACGAGAATGCTGCCATTTCTCCCAGCGAGCCCAGCCGCTTTCCCTGGTATTCGGATCCGTGGGCGTGTGCGGCATCTTCGATCACGATCGATTTGCAGCACCCCGCGATCGCCATGATCTCGTTCATGGCAGCCGCTTGCCCGGCGAAATGAACCGGGATGATGGCACGCGTGCGCGGTGTAATGGCAGCTTCGATCGCATCTGGATCCAGGCAGTAGGTCTCCGGGTTGATATCTACGAAGATTGGGACCGCGTTGACCTCGACCACCGAGCTGGCAGTCGAAAAAAAAGTGATGGGAGGTACGATCACCTCATCACCCGGTTGGATTCCGGCTGCCTGCAGCGCCAGCCGAATAGCAACCGAGCCATTGACCACCGCAATCCCGAAGCGCGCCCCCTGGTAGCTGGCAAAGTGCTGCTCGAATTCATCGGTAAGATGCCCCTGGTGCCGCCCCCATTTGCCGCTCCGCAGCACCTGCAGCACAGCCTTTTCATCTGAGTCGTCAGAAACGGGCCATTTGGGGAAGGGCCTGGATCGGACTGGCGGACCACCGAGCAGCGCAAGCGTAGACATAGGGATCGCCTTTGATAATATTTGAAAAACTACCCGATGTCAAGACAAATGTGGCAGATTACCCTGGTGTAATTGCGCAGATTGATTAATTATTTGCATTTTAAGAAATCATATATTTGATTTTTTATGCTGGTAATCTTGACAGGAGTTGCGCATATGATAAGATATGCAGGGTTGCTGCATCTCGTCCAGGATGCGAGGTATAGGGTATCGGACCGGTGTACACCTGTCCAACCTCCCATTCACGAACTGTTCAATACACCGGGGTGATACGATGAGCAAAAGAGACGATCAGATCATTGAACTTGTCCATAAATACGGAGAGCTGTCTGTTCAGGAATTGAGTGATTTGCTGGGAATTTCACCCTCAACGGTACGTCGTGACCTGGTTTCCGTCGGAGATCACCGGTTCATTGCTCGGACTCATGGCGGGGTAACCATGGCGACAATGATCAACTACAGCAACTTGTGCATCAACCGGGTTGCTATCGATGCCCGTGAAGTGCGCAGTATTGCTTTGCGAGCTGCCGAGATGATTCACCCCGGCGACGTGATTGGTTTAAGCGGCGGTCAGATTTGTACCCATCTTGCCTTTTTACTCCGCCTGAAGGAAAACATCACGGTCGTGACGAATGCAGTCAATGTGGCGACCGAACTGGTGTGCCTGCCGGGTATCCAGGTGCGCCTTACCGGTGGGCTTTTGAATTCCGGATCGTTTGAATTGATCGGCAAAGCCCTGGAACCCGGTCTGGATGGTGTTCACATCCAGAAATTCTTTTTAGGGACAGATGGTCTTTCCGTGGATGCCGGTGTGACGGGTCACGACGAGGCTGAGGCGACCGCTTCCCGGGATATGATGGCGCATGCTGCCACGAACATTATCCTGGCTGACAGCCGCAAATTCAAAAGAACCAGCTTCGCTCAGGTTGCCCAATTGTCAGCTTTTCAAACCGTGATTACTACTGAGCTGGTCACGCAGAGCACCCTGGTAGAATTTCAGCAGGCGGGTATAGAAACGATCATTGCCCCCTTGATTTAATCCGAAAACTGGCGAACGGCGCGATGAAACCTGCCGAGATGTTTAGCTCCACCCCCATAAAATTTTCCAGGAACAGGCGGTGATAATGAACGACTATTATGCGATCCGTGCCGAAGAGTTCTCTTTACATAGCCAATTTAAATTCAACCTGCTTAAAACTCATGCCGACTTATGTCAGTTGATTGCCCGGGAACTGGTTGATCTGATCAATGCCAATTCGACCCGGGGAGAAATGACCAAGGTGATCCTGCCGGTTGGCCCGCTAGACTATCGCGCATTTG
>JBGSTO010000037.1:0-11855 GCA_041736465.1 Anaerolineales bacterium
CATAGGGCTGCAGGGCCGGGCGGCGGCGTACGAATGCTTCCTCCGGGATGCTCTCCGGCACGATGCGCCGCGGCGCAGGCGGCTCTGCGGCGGGAAGGGGAGCGGACAGCGCTTCTTTCCGCATCCGCTCTACTGCCCAGCGCATGCCCTGCCGGGCGCGCTCGCTGGATGGGTTGGCTTCCAGGGCCTTGTTGAGATAGGCCACACTGGCGCGCGGGCTGGACAACCCGGCCAGGATCAACCAGGCCTCTTCCAGCCCGGCATCCTTAGAAACTGCCATCTGGGCGAAGCGCCGCGCCGCCTGGCGGTTGCCGAAGCGCAGCTGCAGGCGCGCCTGCACTACAGCGGAATTTTCCTGCCTGGAGGGGTGGTCGGAGGCTTCGTCAGGGCTCATGGCACACTCGTGGGGGTAGTTGTCGGTAAGATGACGGCGGGTGTCAGGTTTTCGTTGTTCAGATAGCACAGAATGCCATTCACAATGCCCTGGGCAGATTTCTGCGGCTCCTGGGTGAGCAGCTGCCGGTCCAGGTTCAGGAAGCCCACCTCAATAATGGCAGCGGTGGTTTCCGGGTTGATCTCGTCGAAGGCATGGTAGCTGGTCATGTCGGGGGTGATGGAGTTGTGCAGCGAGAGTCCGGTTGATTCGCCGTAGCGGTTGCGCATGCAGGCGGTCAGGCGGGCGGAGCGCTCCGGGGCAGGGTTGGCAAGCGCTGCAGATACCTTGAAGCCGGTTGCCTGGTCGTTGATGTAATCGCAAGAGTCGGCGTGGATCGAGATCAGCACGGTGGCGCGGTAGCCGCTCAACAGCGGGTCGAATTCGCGCAGCATGTCAACGTCGATGCCTTGTTCCAACAGCAGGTCACGCACCAGCGTGGCGATGGTCTGGTTGACCTGGAACTCTGTCAGGCTGACATCGCTGCATACCGCTCCTGGATCGCCCGTGGCGTCATCCCAGTGCCCGACAACGATACCCACCAGCGGGCGCGAGCGCGCCGTAGCGGTGGGCTGGCTTTGTGATGTTTCGGTTGCCTGTAAGCTGAGGGACTGGTCGTAGGTGCGGCTGAAGCTGCCCGGTACCAGCCCGGGTTCGGTCCAGGCGGTGAACAGGGTTGCCACGAGCAGACCAACCAATGCGGTGATCAGCAGGAAGTTACCGGTATCTTTGAACAGGCCGCCGGGAGGGGCGTTTCGTTGCGGTTGCTGGGTTGATTGCATGATTAATCCTACCGTAATTATCCTCAAGTTGCAAGGTTTTCAAAACCCATTTGTAGCAAGAAGCATGCCATGCAGGTTATCAAAAACGAGACCGGCGCAGCATCCATGCTGCAGCCGGTCTCGCAATACAATCTTTATTTGGCGCTCGCCTACCACATACCCCAATCAGCTCCGGCGCCGTCTTCCATGTACGAAAAATCCCACATTTCGGTGCCCATCTCGATGATGGTGGGGATCTTCAACGCCTCCTCAGCTTTGGCGCGGGTCATCTCCAGCATCGCCGGACCGTAGGGGCAGAAGGGCGTGGTCAGGATCATGTGCACGGTGGCTTGGTCTTCTTCGACGACCACATCGCGCACCAGTCCAAGCTCGATGATATTCAGGCCGATCTCCGGGTCCACCACCTGGCGCAGCGTGTCGCGCAGGTCGTCCACGATGGTGGGGTGGGTGCTTTCGACCTGCCAGATGACTTTATTCTTGGTCGGCTCGCTCATGCTAATTCTCCGTGGATTCAGTTTGGTTGACGACATAAGTGCACAGCGCGTCGCCGTTCAGCACACACTGTACTTTATGAGCCGGAACGGACAGCACCGTGGAGATCAATGCCTGGTCCACCGAGCACACCTCGGGGTGGCTCTGCCCGATATGGTAGTACGGGCAGCTGATCTCGCGGATGGTGTAGCCCTGCTCGTGCTTTTCCCATTCGACGGTGAAGCCTTCCTGTGAGAGCAGCGCCGCCACCAGGTCGAGCTTCGCTTCCATGGGAAGGCCTTTCGCTTCAGCCTGGTAATCGGAGGCCATATCCTGGGCCATCTGCTCGAACAAACCGCGCACCATGGCATCCGGCATCGTGCCTTTAAGCTGCTGCAGCAGGCGCAGAGTCAGGCGCACGTAGCGGGACGGGAAACGCTCCACGCCCTGCTCGGTGAGCGAATACAGGCGGCGCGGCCTGCCAACACCGTGACGCTCCTCTTCGGAGGTCACCAGCCCATCGGCTTCGAGCTTGTTGATATGGTGACGCACCGAGATGGGGTTGATGTCCACTGCTACAGCCAGCTCATTGATGGTACAGTGCTGGCGCACCAACAGGGTGCGCAGCACGCGCTGGCGGGTGGTGGTGTTCAATTCTTCGGGAGCTTGTTTGGTTATCATAACCTTTTTATCGAAATTCATAATCAGCCTTGCCGCATTTTAGCATGAGGTGAAATTATTGTCAATATTAAGATTATTATACTAAATATTATTGACTTTGCACTGCGAGCCTGCTATAATACCGAATAAGTATGAACTTTATGCTAAATATTGACGCATCCTGTGCGTCCTGCTATAATGCCGTGCACGTAAATTGAAAGGAGCTCCCCCATTCATGTCCGACCTGGTTGTCAAAAATCTGCATGTAAACGTCGAAGGACGAGAAATTCTAAAAGGTGTTGAGCTGGTGGTTAAACAGGGCCAGATTCATGCCCTGATGGGCCCCAACGGCACCGGAAAATCCACCCTGGCATACGCCTTGATGGGCCACCCCAACTACGAAGTAACCGCAGGCGAGGTGTGGTTCAAAGGGCAAAACATCCTGGAGATGGAAGCGGATGCGCGTTCCCGCCTGGGTGTGTTTTTAGCCTTCCAGTACCCCATCGCCATACCGGGTGTTTCGGTTGCAAATTTCCTGCGCACGGCGATCAACGCCCGCCGCAAGGCCGAGAACCCGGACGACAAAGGCATTCCGATCCCGGAATTCCGCAAGCTGCTGCGCGAGCGTATGGATCTGCTGCGCATGGACCACGGCTTTGCCGGTCGCTATTTGAATGAGGGCTTTTCCGGCGGCGAGAAGAAGCGCGCCGAGATCTTACAGATGGCTACCCTGCGACCGGAGATTGCCATCCTGGACGAAACCGACTCTGGTCTGGACATCGATGCCCTGCGCATTGTTTCGGAAGGCGTCAATGCCCTGCGCGGCCCCGACCTGGGCGTGCTGGTGATCACCCACTACCAGCGCATCCTGAACTATATCAAGCCGGATGTGGTGCACATCATGCTGGGCGGGCGCATTGTGGAAAGCGGCGGCGCCGAACTGGCGCTGCACCTGGAAGAGCACGGCTACGACTGGCTGCGTGAGAAGTATGAGCCGGTTTCTGCCTGATCTGCCCCAAGTGCTTGATTCTTACGAGGTAATGCTATGAGCTCAGATGCTGTAATGCTTGAAGGTGTTGGCGACTATAAGTACGGCTTTCGCGACCCCGATACATCCGTTTTCAAGTCCAGCAGAGGCTTGAGCCGCGAAGTCGTGGAACAAATTTCTGCCATGAAGGGTGAGCCAGAGTGGATGTTGGAATTCCGCCTGCGCGCCTTGGATCACTTCGAAAAGCGCCCGATGCCCACCTGGGGCGGGGATCTTTCGACCCTGGACCTTGACAATATCTTTTTCTACGTCAAGCCGACCGACAAAGAGGGCGGTTCCTGGGACGATGTGCCTGACACGATCAAGAACACCTTCGATCGCCTGGGCATCCCCGAAGCCGAACAGAAGTTCCTGGCTGGCGTCGGTGCTCAGTATGAGTCCGAAATGGTTTACCACAAAATCCAGGAACACCTGGAAAAGCAGGGCGTGATCTTCCTTTCGATCGAGGACGGATTGCGCCAGCATCCCGACCTGTTCCGCGAATACTTCAGCACGGTCATCCCCATCGAGGATAACAAGTTCGCCGCGCTGAACAGCGCGGTATGGTCCGGCGGTTCCTTCATCTACGTGCCCAAGGGCATCAAGGTGGACCTGCCGCTGCAGGCCTACTTCCGCCTGAACGTTGCCAATATTGGTCAGTTCGAGCGCACCCTGATCATCGCCGACGAAGGCGCTCAGCTGCACTACGTGGAAGGCTGCACTGCGCCCACCTACACCTCCGATTCATTCCACTCCGGTGTGATCGAGATCGTGGTAAAGAAGGGCGCACGCGTGCGTTACACCACCATCCAGAACTGGTCCACCAATGTGTACAACCTGGTCACACAGCGCGCCATGGTGTACGAGAACGCCACCATGGAATGGGTGGATGCCAACCTGGGCTCCAAACTGACCATGAAATACCCATCCTGCTACCTGGTCGGCTCGGGGGCGCACGGCGAGATCCTGTCGATGGCCTTTGCAGGCCCTGGACAGCACCAGGATGCCGGCGGCAAAATGGTGCACGTTGCCCCGCATACCAGCAGCAAGATCACTTCCAAATCCATCAGCAAGGGCGGTGGGCGGGCTTCGTACCGCGGTCTGCTCAAGGTATATAAAGGCGCCGAAGACGTGCGCTCCAATGTGGTGTGCGACGCCCTGCTGCTGGACGAGCGCTCCCGCTCGGATACCTACCCGTACATCGAGATCGACGCCGAAGACGTGACCATCGGTCACGAAGCTTCGGTCTCTAAGGTCGGTGAGGAGCAGCTCTTTTACTTGATGAGCCGCGGTCTGAGCCAGGAACAAGCCACCACCATGGTGGTATCCGGTTTCATCGAGCCGCTGGTAAAAGAACTGCCGATGGAATACGCCATCGAGATGAACCGGCTGATCCAACTGCAGATGGAAGGCTCGGTAGGTTAATTCATGGCAACCCGCAAAGTCATCACCCGATCCAGCCGCGCGGCTGGCCTTTCCAAAGAATTCGCTTTCACCCGGGATATGATCCCGGCGCTTTCGGATGGGCGCGCCGCGCCCGAGTTCCTGCAGCGCTACCGCAGCCAGGCCTGGGAGGCTTTCCAGGCGCTGCCCATGCCGGCGGCTACAGATGAAGCCTGGCGGCGCACCGATATCCGCGGCCTGCGCGCAGGCGAATTTCGGCTGCCGCAGCCCGGCGAACACCTGAATTTGCCGGCTCCCCAGCCCGAGCTGCTGCACCCGGTCGCCGATGAAGAGCAAGCCGGGCAGGTGCTGCTGCTCCCGGGAGGCCAGACCGAAACCTGGCTGGACCCCGAGCTGGCCCGCCGCGGTGTGGTATTTACCGACCTGGCGAGCGCTGAGCGCCAGCACCCGCAGATCCTGGAGCGCATCCTGGGGCAGGTCGTGCGCCCGGATGAAGGCAAGTTTGCTGCCCTGGCAGCCGCCTTTGCCACCTACGGCACCGTGGTGTATGTCCCCCGCGGCGTGCAGGTAGAGAAGCCGCTGCAGTCCATTCTGTGGGCACCCGGCGCCGGTCTGGCGTACGCCTCGCACCTGCTGATCTGGCTGGAAGAAGG
This sequence comes from Anaerolineales bacterium, assembly GCA_041736465.1. Classification (GTDB taxonomy): domain Bacteria; phylum Chloroflexota; class Anaerolineae; order Anaerolineales; family UBA4823; genus JAJUJL01. The sequence continues at coordinate 5,431 of JBGSTO010000037.1, forward strand.
CGCTTCGCTCACCCTGGCGCATGAATCCGCTTCCCCAACCGAGCCAGGCGAACAAACCCTGCACGCCGGGATCGTGGAGATCCACGTCGGCCCAGGCGCCAACCTGCGCTTCGTTGAGCTGCAGTCCTGGGGCGATCACGTGTGGAACTTCACCCACGAGCGCGCCCGCGTCGAGCGCGACGGCACCCTGGACTGGATCTTCGGCGCACTGGGCACTCACCTGACCAAGAACTTCTCCGACCTGGATCTGAACGGGCAAGGCGCATCCGGACGCATGTCGGGCTTCTACTTTACCGACGGCGACCAGCATCTCGACCTGGACACCCAGCAGAACCACCTGGCGCCGCATACCACCAGCGACCTGCTCTACAAAGGCGCACTGCGCGACAGCAGCCGCTCGGTGTGGCAGGGCATGATCTACGTCGCTCCCGGCGCGCAAAAAACCGACGGCTACCAGGCCAATCGCAACCTGACGCTGAGCGGCAAAGCACGCGCCGACTCGATCCCCGGTCTGGAGATCCTGGCAGATGACGTGCGCTGCACGCATGGCGCCACCGTGGGCAAGATCGACCCAGAGCTGGTCTTCTACCTGCTCAGCCGGGGCATCCCTAAGTACGAAGCCGAGCGCCTGGTGGTAGAAGGATTCTTCGACCCAATCATGCAGCGCATCCCCTTCGAGGGCGTTCGCGCCCGATTCCAGACTGCCATCCGGCAGAAAATGGGATAAAATATTAACAGCGTGTGCTCATGCCGAAAAGCAGCTTTTCCGGCATGAGCACCTTTCCAAAAAACAGAAAATGGATTGCCAGCGAGCCTGTCACCGCGCGGCTCGCTTAAATCATTGTTGGATCAGGAGGCGCGAGTTGGCAGAACTCAAATTTACCTCTGCGCCGGATAGCGAAGAAGTCTATCAGGTGGGGGATGCAGTTGAAGTGTTGTGTGACCATGAACGGGAGAGCGATCGGGTGCGCGATTGGCTGGTAGGCACAGTCGTTCAGGTGGACCCGAAGATGATCGCCGTCCAGTTCCAGGAAAACGTGTACCTGACCGATGGCTGGATGGTGCCCGACCACGTCTTGTGGTGTCCGAAAACCTCCAGCAACGTGCGCCTGTACCGGCGCAAGCGCAAGCCAAAGATTCGTCCGAGACAGGCGGATACACCCTGATGGCTTTGCCCGCTCACCTGAACGGATTGGATGTTGCCCGCATCCGGGCTGATTTCCCTGTGCTGGCGCGGCAGATCCGGCCCGGCGTACCGCTGGTGTACCTCGATTCGACCGCCACCGCCCAAAAACCCCAGACAGTCATCCAGGCGATGGACGAGTTCTACCGAAAGTCTAACGCCAATATCCACCGCGGCATCCACACCCTGGCGGAAGAAGCCACTGCCGGATATGAAGGCGCCCGGCGGCGCGTGGCGCAGTTCATCAACGCGCCCTCTGCCCGCCAGGTGATCTTCACCCGCAACACCACCGAGTCGATCAACCTGGTGGCGTTCACCTGGGGCCGCGCCAACCTGAATGCCGGCGACATTGTCGTATTGACCGAGATGGAGCACCACTCCAACCTGGTGCCCTGGCACATGCTGGCGGAAGAGCGCGGTCTGCGCCTGGAGTTCATCCCGGTTGGCGATGACGGCTTGCTGGATATGGATGTCTACCGCCAACTGCTCAAGCTGGAGCCTTGCCTGGTAGCATTTACTCACATGTCCAACGTGCTGGGCACGATCAATCCGGCGAAGGAGATCATCGCTCTGGCGCACCAGGCAGGGGCAATCGTACTGGTGGACGGCGCCCAGTCGGTGCCGCACTTCCCGGTGGACGTGCAAGACCTGGATGCTGATTTTCTCGCCTTTTCGGCGCATAAAATGATCGGACCGAGCGGGATCGGCGTGCTGTACGGGCGCAAGCAGCTTTTGGAAGATATGCCGCCCTTCATGGGGGGCGGGGATATGATCAAGCGCGTCTATCTGCGCTCCTTTTCCCCGGCTGAAATCCCGCACAAATACGAAGCCGGCACACCCGCCATCGCCGAAGCGATCGGGCTGGCGGCGGCGATCGACTACCTGGAGGGCGTGGGGATGGAAGCCATCGCCCGCCACGAGCACGAGATTGTCGGCTACGCCCTGGAGCGGCTGGAAGAAATCCCCGGAGTAAAATTGTTTGGGCCATCTGCCGAGCACAAGGGCGGCGTGGCCTCGTTTACCCTGCAGGGCGTGCACCCGCACGATATCTCCCAGATCCTGGATAAGTACGGGGTCGCCATCCGCGCCGGACATCACTGCGCCATGCCGCTGCACGAAAAATTCGGTCTGCCGGCTACGGCGCGCGCCAGTTTTTACCTGTATAATACCCGAGAAGAGATTGACAGGCTGGTAGAAGCCATCTACCAGGTCAAAGACATTTTCGGGTGAGGCTACATGGACGATCTGTACCGCGAACTAATCATTGACCGCTACAAAAACCCACACCATCGCGGAGTTCTGGAACCGAACGACATCAGCTTCGAAGACGACAACCCGCTGTGCGGCGATCATATCCGCATTGATCTGCGCCTGGACAAGCAGGGACGCGTCGCCGAGGCCAGCTTCGACGGGCACGGCTGCGCCATCTCGCAGGCCTCCGCCGACCTGCTGGTCGAGTCTGTGCTCGGCAAGACCCTGGACGAGGTGCGCCTGCTCAGCAAGGAAGACGTGCTGGAGATGCTCGGCATCGAGCTGGGGCCGGTGCGCCTGAAGTGCGCGCTGCTGTCGCTCAAGGTGCTCAAAGCCGGCGCTTACGGGCTGGGCGAAGCCAGCGACGACCTGGTGGAGTAGATGTACAACTACACTCAACTCGACGAAAACAAGGTTGAATTTATCGCCGTCGCGGCTGTGGATGAAGTCCCCAACGGCGAGCGGCTGTTTGTCGACATCGACAGCCAGCCGGTGGTGATCTTCAATATCGCCGGGAAGTATTTTGCCATCGCCGACGTGTGCTCGCACGATGACGGGCCGGTCGGAGAAGGCGAGCTGCGCGGCTACGAGATATCCTGCCCGCGCCATGGGGCGGCGTTCGACGTGCGCAGCGGCAAGGTGCTCTCGCTGCCGGCGGTCGTGGATATCCCCGCCTACCCGGTGCGCGTGGTAGATGGCGAAGTGCTGATCGGAATGCCCACGGAGTAGAAATCTATGAGCCGCAATACCAAGATCATTCTGGGTGTCGTCGCCGGTCTGCTGGTCGTCTGCCTGTGCCTGGCGGTGGTGGGGTTTTTTGCATTCAACCAGATTGCATCGTTCGCCGGCAGTATGCTGACCAGCGATGACCCCGCCGCGGCTGAGGCTGCCGGGCAGGGCATGCTGGATTACAGCCTCCCGCCAGGCTACTCCGAGCAGGCTTCGTTCAACCTGGCTTTCATGAAGATGGTGCTGATCAGCGAAGGCACGCTGGAAAGCGAATCGATCCGTCCGGTCATCTTCCTGGTCGAGATCGGTCCTGAGGCCCAGATGGAAGAAGAAGAGCTGCGCCAGCAGATGCAGCTTGGCTTGCGCCGCTCGTTAAGCTGGCAAAACCTGGACATGCAGCTGGTAGAACAGACCACGATCACCTTGCGCGACCGGGAAGTCGATTTGCTGCATTACGAGGGCACAGACGGGGAAGGCAACCGCTTCCGGCAGATCATCAGCGGATTGTTTCCGGGCAAGAACGGTTTGATCATGCTGTGGATGATCGGCCCCGAGAGCGGTTGGGACGAGGCGCAGATCGACGGTTTCTTGCAGTCGATTCGTTAGGCAATCGCGGGTAGTTCGTACCGTGAAGAAAATTCTATATCTGCTCATTGGCCCCAAGGGAGCGGGGAAATCCCATATCGGCGCGCTGGTCAACAAGCACACCGCTATCCACTTTCTGCGGGTCGAACCGATCTGGCTCAGCCTTCAGCCCGGCGAAGATGGCTGGCGCAAAGTAGAAGACGCCATCGACACGCTGTTCCAGAAACACAATAAATTAATGATTGAAAGCCTGGGGGCTGGCGACGGATTTCACGGGCTCTTTGCGGCATTGTCGCAGAAGTACCCCATCAAACTGATCCGGGTCAAAGCAGACCTGGATACCTGCCTGGCACGCGTCAAGAGCCGCAGCCGCGCCGAGCACATTCCTGTGTCTGACGAACAAGTGATGGAATACAATCAGATTGCCGCCGCCGTCGTTTACGATTGGGATCTGGAGATTGATAATAACGGCCCCGCAGAAGACGCGGATATTATCGGCGCGATACTTGAGTTGGATAAGCGTGAACCGTAGGGGCAAAGCATCCGGCAAGCTCAATTGGGCCTCACAGAGCGAATCTCCAGCCGGATGCTTTGCCCGCTGCGCGGGTCCTGCATGGCTGCCTGAACGGGTAAAGCATTTGCCTGGAGCAGTCTGCCCATCGGCGCGAGGGGTTGTGGCAAATGCTATACCCCTACGAAAAAATATTGGTGATACGGACGAGTCCTTATGCTCACAATCTCAGCACTCGAAGAATGGCGCAGCACGCACCCCGGCGCAGTCATCGGACTGCTCGAGCTTTCGGATATCGATAACAGCAGCTCGTCACCTGTTCTGGATGCACACAAACGCGAAACGGAAACTCGCCTGAGAGCAAACTACGGCAGCTTCACCCGCCAGGATTTCACCGCGATGCCCGTCATGGCGGCTTACAAACAGTACTACAAACGCTTCGACAAGACCTATCATGTACTCCTGCAGGTCGAGTCGATCGTATTGAAAGGCAGCAGCCTGCCGGAGGTGTCTCCCCTGGTGGATGCCAACTTCGCCGCCGAGGTGGAGACGTTCGTGCTGACCGCCGGGCACGATGTCTCAAACCTGCGCGGCTCAATTCGCATAGATGTCTCTCGGGAAGGCGACCAGATCACCCAGATGAACGGCGCGCTCAAAGCCATGCGCGCCGGTGATATGGTCATGCGCGACGATGACGGCGTTTGCTGCTCGATCATCTACGGGCAGGACAACCGCTCGCCGATCTCGGCCCAGACAACCCACGTGCTGTACGTGGCTTATGCGCCGCCGGGTGTGCCGGTGGAAAGCGTAGAAGCGCAGCTGCAGAAAATCGAAGAAAATATTCGCCTGTTTTCGCCGCTGGCTGTACTGGAGCAGCGTCAGCTGATCTCAGCTTCCATCCCAATTGCATAAAACGTCGGCACGAATAACAGCCTTTCGCCGCGCTGCCAGGCGAGTCTGTCCTGCGCCAGCAGCTCATTGAATGACGCCTCATCGAAACCGGGTAGCCCTCGCAGGTCTGCCCGCAGCACAGCCTGTTCGCCTTCGATCTCTTCCACCTGGAAATCCTGTCCCCATTCCCCTCCCAGCACGCCCACCTGCACCGACTCAAACCCTGCTCGCCGGAACAGACTGCGCAGCTTGCGCCCGATGAAGATATCCGCCCCCTGGCGCTCGAGCGCTTCCGCCTGAATGCGCCCCAACTCCTGGCTGGCTTGCGGATAGTCGACCCTGCCGCCGTAATCCGGCTCCGCCAGCGCCAGCACCGCGCCGCCGGGGCGGATCACGCGCCGCATCTCCTTCAGCACCAGCAGCGGATCGTCCACCCACAGCAGCACGAAGTGGCAGACCGCCAGGTCGAAGCTCGACCTGCGGAAGGGCAGGCTGTGCCCATCGGCGCAGGCCAACCGTGAATGCGAGCCCTGGCGGGCGAACGCCAGCGAGGCAAAATCGATGTCGATGCCCGTTACCAGCCGCCTGCCGCCATCCGCGAGTTCTTCCAACAGAGCGCCGGTACCGCAGCCCAGGTCCAGCACCGAACGCGCCGGCTGCAGTCTGGGCTGTTCCAGCAGGTGGCGGCGCAGGGCGTGCGTCCACTGCGCCTGCTGCACATAGCGCCGGTGCCAGTCGGGGAGGGTGGAAGAAGTGGCTTTGTCCGTGCTCAATGTTTGTGCCATTCACCTATCCCCCTTCCCGTAAGCGATGCCGCGCATCGCCCGGGAATGGGGGCAGGGGGGTTAGGTCGATCTACAGTATAATCTCTCTCTGCCCGCCATGAACAGCCCCGAATTCCACATCCGCAAATGCCAGAACCCGGACTGCGGTCTGCGCTATCCCGTAGAACCAGACCATCCCCGCGCCGAGCGCTGCCCGCGCTGCCGGGGAAGCACGCGGCTGGTGCTGCGCCAGCCGCGCCTATCTGGCTTTGAGCTGCCTGCGGAGGGCATCGATGAGTTGCCGTCTTCAGACACAGGCGGCGATTGGGAGCAGCGCGTGGGTCAGGCTGGCAGGCAATCCGAGCTTCCCATCCTGGCAGCCCTGTTGGATAACATCCGCAGTGCCTGGAACGTTGGCTCGATGTTCCGCACCGCCGATGGGCTGGGGCTGGAGCTGCTGGCGCTGGCAGGCATCACGCCCACGCCGGAGCACCCGCGCCTCGCCCGCACC
>JBGSTO010000273.1:0-3585 GCA_041736465.1 Anaerolineales bacterium
GGCAGACCAGGGCTGCACCCGCAGGCAGGGCCGCCGCCAGCTCGACCCTGAGCGCCTGCACGTTGCGCAGGTCATCGGCGTGCAGCGGGGCGAAAATTCCCTGCTCGGAGGCGTACAGGTGCTCTCCATCCTTCCCCTGCCGGTAGATGCAGTCCGGCAAAGCGAAGTGCCGCCAGCCGGCTCCTATGCGCTCGCACGAGGCGATGTCTTCTCCCCTGCGGAGGTTTACCGCTTCCGGCCCGCTGCCCCAGCGCCGGTGCAGCGCCTGGGCAAACTCGGACAGTTCGCTGTCTTTTCCCGGATCGCCGGCGCATAGCGTCCAGACCTGCACGCTGTGCCCGTTGCGAGCCTGCTCCCACAGCAGACCGCCGCAGGACAGGGCGACATCATCGAAGTGGGGTGATAGATAGATCCACTGCACAGTATAGTTTTATCACAAATCGCTACCCGCGAAATACTTTACTTGCCACCACGGAAGGCTGATGATATCATCAGTACCGTCGAGGTCTTTCCATGTCCTATAACCCATCCGCGCGCCGGCGCCTCCGCATGGCTCTATTTTTCACCATATTGGCAACCATTCCCTGCTACTGCGTGGGGTTGTTTGCGGTCAGCTTTGCACCCGACCGCGGACCGGCGCCGACGAGCACTCTCCAACCAACCCGCACCCTGACGCCCAGCATCACACCCACGCTGACTTTCACTGCCTCCATCACGCCGACCTCCTCCGGCACGCCGCAGCCCAGCGCCACTCCCACCATTACACCCACGCCCACCGCAACGGCAACCTTGACGCCCTTCATGACGCCCACTCGCACCTCCACCCCGACATTGGAGGCCTCTCCCACCTTTACTCAAACCCCCACGGCAACCCTGGCGCCGCCTACCTCCACCAGCCCGCCCGGTTCTGGCACCGCGACACCCACCTCGCCGCCCGATGAAAACTAAAGCCCGCCAGCACCGCCTGTGGCATTTCCGCCGGCTGCAGCCGCGGGCGTATCCCACCCTGCTTTGATACCCCTCACGATGGATGACAAAATACATTCCCTGCTAAAATCTCTGATATCTGTCCCCGGATTATCTGGGCACGAAAAACCTGTCCGCAAGCTGCTGGAAGATGCCTGGCAGCCCCTGGTGGATGAGCTGAGCGTCAGCCGCCTGGGAAGCCTGCACGGTTTGAAGCGCGGCCGGGTGGGTGACCGCAGCCTGCTGCTTGCCGCCCACATGGATGCCATTGGTTTGATGGTCACCGGCGTTCAAGGCGAGTTCCTGCGCCTGGCAGAGATTGGCGGCGTGGACGCGCGCGTGCTGCCAGGACAGCTGGTCACCGTGCACGGGCGGGAGGACTTACCAGGGGTCGTCGTCCAGCCGCCGGGGTACCTGCTGCCCGCCGAGGCTCAGGATGGCGCTCCAGAGCTGCGCTACCTGCTGGTCGATACCGGTCATACCAGCCGCGAGCTAAGCCGCCTGGCGCGCCCCGGCGACCTGGTCTCGTTTGCCCAGGCGCCCATCGAGATGAACAATGAGCTGCTGGCCGGGCACAGCCTGGACAACCGCGCCTCGATAGCAGCTGTAACCTGCTGCCTGGAGCAGCTGCAGTCGCGCCTGCACGACTGGAATGTGTGGGCTGTGGCTACAGTTCAAGAAGAAGAAACATTAGGCGGAGCTGCCACTTCCGCGTTCGAGCTGAAGCCAACACTGGCAGTCGCCATCGACGTCACTTTTGGCAGCAGCTCAGGCAGCCCGAGCCACAAAACCTTCCCGCTGGGCAAAGGCCCCACGCTGGGTTGGGGGCCAAACATCCACCCGGCGATCTTCGAAGCTTTTCGCGACCTGGCAGACCGTCTGGAAATCCCTTATGCCGTTGAGGTGATGCCGCGCCATTCGGGCACCGATGCCATTGCCATGCAGGTCGTCGAGCAAGGCATCCCCAATATGGTGTTAAGCATCCCGCTGCGCTATATGCACACGCCGGTGGAGATGATTGCGATGAAGGATATCCTGCGCGCCGGGCGGCTGCTGGCAGAGTTTGCCGCCAGCCTGGATGCCGGTTTCCTTGAAAAGATCACCTGGAAAGATTGAGCGCAGGGGTACGCTGTGTCCCTAACTCAAATTGGAGAATAATGCATGGCGAGCCCATCCACACACGCCAAATATAAGCCGCCGCAAGTCGGCAGTCGCCAGCTTAAACTGCTCGAAGACCTGACCCTGGCCTGCGCGGTCAGCGGCGATGAAGGTGAAGTACGCAAAATAGTGTTGGAGCAGGTTAAAGCGCTTGCAGACGATGTGAGCGTTGACCACCTGGGCAATGTGCTGGCAACCCGCCGCGGCAGCGGATCTGACCGGTTGAAGGTGATGCTGGCAGCCCACATGGACGAAGTCGGCTTCATGCTCACCCAGCTCGAAGATCGTGAAGAGGGCGCCTTCCGCTTCGAAGCCGTCGGCGGCATCGACGCCGGCGTGCTGCTCGGAAAACCGGTCTGGGTTGGGCACGAGCACATCCCCGGCGTCATCGGCGCAAAGCCCATCCACCTGACCAGCGCCGACGAACGGCGGCGCCCGGTTTCGATCGACGCGATGCGCATCGACGTCGGTCCCGGCAACAGCGGCAAGGTGAAAGTAGGCGACCGGGCGACCTTTGCCACGCCGTTCGCCCGCGTGGGCGCCAGCCTGCGCGCCAAAGCCCTGGATGACCGCCTGGGCGTTGCCACTCTGATCGAGCTAATGCGTAGCAGCCCGGCGAACATCGACCTGCTGGCAGCCTTCACCGTCCAGGAGGAAATTGGGCTGCGCGGCGCTCAGGTAGCTGCGTATGCCTTCGATCCCGACCTGGCGATCGTGCTGGACTGCACACCGGCGCGCGACCTACCCAGTTGGGACGGCGAGGAGAACGGACAGTACAATACCCGCCTGGGTCTTGGCCCTGCCATCTACCTGGCTGACAGCGCCACCATTTCCGACCCGCGCTTGGTGCGCCACCTGATTCAAACGGCAGAAGAGCTGAATATCCCCTACCAGCTTCGCCAGCCGGGCGGCGGCGGCACGGACGCTGGCACAATCCACAAGCAGCGCCGCGGCATACCCAGCGTCTCGATTTCGGTGCCCGGGCGCTACCTGCACACCCCAGCCGGGCTGGTGCGGCTCGCCGATTGGAAGAACAGCCTGGCGCTGGTGCACGCCGCCTTGGGCCGGCTCGCGCCTCAAGTCCTGGCGAACGAACGCTGATATATTCGCCTGAATAAACAACTACCGCTCATCTCAGGAGCTTGCCATGAAAGCATTGATCCAAAAGCTTGTTGAAATCCCGTCGCCCTCCGGTTTCGAGGCCCCTGTACGTGCGTTCATCCGCCGTGAAGTCGAGCCGCTCGCCGACGAAGGGCAGGTTGACGCGCTGGGCAATCTGATCGTGCGCAAAGGCGCCCAATCCGGCTCTGGCAGCCGCATCATGCTCGCTGCTCACATGGACGAGATCGGCGTGATGGTAACGCATGTCGACGAGAACGGCTTTGCCCGCTTCACCACCATCGGCGGCGTGCGCGCCGCCAATCTGCCCGGCAGCCGGGTGCGCTTTTTGAACGGGCTGCC
>JBGSTO010000280.1:0-2655 GCA_041736465.1 Anaerolineales bacterium
GCGACGCCTGTGCCGCTGTTGAACCAGGCTGCCGCCTACTCCTGGCAGGCATCCGACCTGGCCCAGGCCGAGATGGACAACCGCACGGCAAGTGAGATCTGCCTGTGGGGGCGGGCAGTGGGCGATCCTGAGCTGGCGCCGGGTGCGCACGTGCGCCTGTCAGAAGTAGAGGCAAGTCTGGAAGGAACCTACGTGGTCACTTCTGCCTTGCACCGCATCAACAGCCCCGGCGAGTACACTACCGAGATCGACACTTACCCACCGGAGCTGCCCAGCAGGCCGCGCGGCGATGTAACCACCATCGGCGTGGTCACGCGTGTGGATGACCCTACCGGAAACGGGCGGGTTAGAGCGGTCCTGCCGGCATACGATAATGTCGAAACCGGCTGGATGCAGGTGGTGATCCCCGGCGCAGGCCCTGAGAAGGGATTCATCAGCATGCCGGCTGCCGGCGACAACGTGCTGGTGCTGCTCACCCGCGAAGACCCGGCGCGGGGATTGGTGCTGGGTGGCCTGTATGGCTCGCAGCAGCCCCCGGACAGCGGCGTCGAGCGCAGCGCGGTGGAGCGCTACACCTGGATCACTCCCGGCAGGCAGAAGATCCAGCTGAATGATTCTGGCAAGGTGATACGTCTGGAGAACGCCGCCGGTGCCTACATCGAGCTGGCAGGCGACAACATCACCATCGCCGGGAATGCTATTGACTTCAAACGGACTTGACTGAGATGAAATTGATCACGGTGGATGCAATCATCACGTGTAAGCACATTAGCGGCAAGGTGCAGTTGGATGACAGCAACAATATCCAGGACTTTGTCACCATCCGCGGGCGGCCCGTGCTGGTGGAGAACGACCCCGAGCTGAAGCGAATCGCGGGCTGCGCCAACATGGGGCCGACCATCAAGCCCTGCACCAATACTTTGAAGGTGACCCAGGGCTATTCTGACCTGATCCGTATTCAGGGGCGGCGCGCCTGCCTGATGGCAGTCAAAGGTCTGACGGATGGCACGCCGCCGGGTACGGTGCAGTACGAAGTGCGCTCTCCCGGACAGGATTTTGTCGAGGAGCGCTCATGAGCACCCGGCGCTACACTGCCTGGCGCTTTGTGCACCCCGACCTGGATGTGCCTGCCGCCCACGCCCAACCTGCGGAGGCGCACCTGCCCTCCCGCACCGGTTTGCGCCTGGAAGCGCGCGGCGTGGTGCAGATGGTATCGGAGGACGACTCGGTGCGCCAGGCGGTGCTGCTGCTGCTCACCACCCGTCCCGGCGAAAGGCTGATGCGCCCGACCTACGGCTGCAACCTGGCTCAACTGGTTTTCTCTCCCAATGACGACACCACCGCCGCCATCGCCGTTCACCATGTGCGCCGGGCGCTGGAGCGTTGGGAGCCGCGCATCGATATTCTCAAGCTGGACGCTGCGCCTGCTTCGGAAAGCACGCGCAGCCCGGACGATTCCAATGTGCTGCTCATCACCCTGGAATACCAGGTGCGCACCACGCGCAGCCGGGAAGTGGTTCAGCTTACCCTGGATATGCAAGGAGCAGCGGTGTAAACACCGTTGATGCCATATGCCGCTTGAACTGCCCAATCTTGACGACCGCGATTTCGAAGCTCTGCTCCAGTCTGCCTTAAAACGCATTCAGGACGATCTCAACACCGACTGGAATGACCTCACCCCGGGCGATCCGGGTGTGGTGCTGCTGGAAGCCTTCGCCTACCTGACCGAGCAGCTGCTTTACCGCCTGAACCGCCTGCCGGACAAAGCTTACGTGGCCTTTCTGCGCCTGCTGGGTGTAAACCTTAACCCGCCCACTGCCGCCTGGGTCAAGCTGAAATTCTGGCACACCAGTGCGCCCAGCGATGCTCAGAAGAAACGACGCCCACCACTCGTGCCGCCCGGCACACGCGTGACCATTTCCACCTCCGGCGCCAGCCAGCCGCCGGTGTTTGTTACTACCCGCGAGATCCGCGTTCCGTGGGAATGCCTGGATGAGGCCAGCGGGATGGAAGTGGAAGCCGTGCACTGCGAGCTGGTGGAAGAATCGCTCGGCGAGAGCCAGGGCGTACCCGGGCAAATGTTCAAGGTGGGGCAGCCGCCCATCGTAGCGCGCATGGGCAACCCGCTGGATTTGGCGCTGGGCGTGGAAGTGACAGGCAAGGAAAGCACTACCAAAGACTGGCAAGACCAGCAGAAGACGCGCCGCTTTCGCATCTGGAAAGAAGTCGAGCATTTCGCCGGGCAGCCGCCGGACGCCGAAGTGTACCGTGTCGACCGGCAAGCCGGGATCATTGAGTTTGCACCGGCAGCCCGCGTAAGTTGGCAGTCGGACCCGCAGGCTGATAAAACCGAATCCGTGCGGACACTGGCAGGGGTGCCTACCGCCGGGCGCCAGATTCGCATCTGGTACCCGCGCGGCGGTGGTGAAGGCGGCAACCTGCCCGCAAAGAGTCTGAATACCATCCTGCCGGCGCAAGGCCAACCCAGCTTGCGCGGGCTCTCGGTCAGCAATCCGAAGCCGGCGCGCGGCGGTCTGAATGCCGAAACGCTGGAAAACGCCCTGGTGCGCGGCCCGCAGCAGATCCATTCGCTGGAGCGCGCCGTCACACCGCGCGATTTCGAGCTGCTGGCGCTGCGGCCCCCCAGCCTGCTGT
>JBGSTO010000294.1:0-4121 GCA_041736465.1 Anaerolineales bacterium
TGTTGGGCCCATTTCTGGCAAACCTGGGTGGAATGCCCATTACCCAGTTTGAATCGGATGAAGTGCGCGCCATACTGGCGTACCTGATGGTCGAATCTGCCGGCGATCACCGCCGGGAGAAGCTGGCCGGGCTGCTGTGGGCGGAAATGCCGGAAAAACGCGCCCGTTCGAACTTGAGCCAGGCGCTGTACAATTTGAGCCGCGCCCTCGACGAACCGCAAACTCACCCCCCCTTCCTGCTGCGCTCGCGCGAAAGCGTCCAGTTCAATCCCAACAGCGATTACTGGTTAGACGTTGCCGCCTTCACCTATCTCCTGGAGGATGTTACCCGCCACCGGCATGCTCCTGCAGAGCTGTGTGCTTCCTGTTTTTTGAAGCTGCAGCAGGCAGTCGCGTTGTATCGCGGCGACTTCCTGGAAGGACTGGAGTGCGGCCTCGACCTGGCACTCGGAGAATGGTGCCTGACCAGGCGGGCGCGCTTCAATCGCCAGGCTTTGGAAGCCCTGCATTTGCTGACGGCGTACTGCGAGCATCAGGGCGAAATTGGCAAAGCGCTGGATTATGCCTGGATGCAGGTCGATCTCGATCCTTATCATGAAACAGCACAACGGCAGTTGATGCGTCTGTTGGCTGCAAACCAGCAGCGCAACCAGGCTTTGGCGCAGTACAAACGATTGGAATTACTTCTGTCGGATGAACTGGGGGTTGCGCCGGAGCCAGATACGACCGAACTGTACGAGCGCATCAGCGGGGAACACGCAGCATGGAGCTCCAGCGAAACCGTGGCACACAATCTACCCGCGCCGCTGACCCCTTTCATCGGCAGGCGGGCTGAGCTGCAGGAGCTGGATACCTGCTTGCAGCACGTGGACTGCCGCCTGCTCACCATCCTGGGACCCGGCGGCAGCGGCAAGACCCGCCTGGCGGTGGAACTTGCCAGGAGTCAGCTTTCTCTCTACAAACACGGCGTCTATTTTGTAAGCCTGAGCGCACTGCAATCCAGCGAGGCCATCCTTCCGGCGGTCGTTGGGGTGATTAACTGCCCGCTTCAGGAGATGGGCGACCCCCGGCAGCAGCTCAACAACTATCTAAAAGACAAACAGCTGCTGTTGGTGCTGGATGGATGCGAGCACCTGCTCGAAGGCGCAGCGCTGCTGGCTGATATTCTGCACGCCGCGCCGCAGGTAAAAATCTTGCTGACTTCGCGAGCGCGCCTGAACCTCAAAGGAGAGCACGCCTACCCTCTGGGCGGGCTGCACTATCCACCGAAATATGCCCCGGCGAGCGACATCCTGGGCGCCGAGGCAGTGCAGCTGTTCCTGAAAGGGGCAAAGCGGGTCAGGCCGGATTTCGAGCCTCAACCCGGTGAGCTGAGTGCCATCCTGCAGGTATGCCGCCAGGTGCAGGGCATGCCGTTGGGCATCTTGCTGGCTTCAGCCTGGGTGGCAAGCATGGAAGTGGAGCAGATTCCCGCTGAAATCGAGCGCAGCCTGGATTTCTTGTCTGCCGATTGGGTGGATGCACCTGCCCGCCAGCGCAGTTTGCGGGCGACCTACGATCACTCCTGGAACTTGCTCACCCCGGATGAGCGCGCCATTCTCAAGAGCCTGTCGGTGTTCCGGGGAGGTTTCATCCAGAACGCTGCTCAGGCGGTTGCCGGGGCTTCCACCCATGAGCTGCGTACGCTGGTAAATAAATCAATGCTGCTGCGCAAATCGAATGGCAGGTATGACATGCACGAGCTGCTGCGCCAGTACAGCGCCGAGATGCAGGCAGAGGCAGCAGAGGAAGATCTTAGCGTGCACGAAAGACACGGCCTCTACTATGCAAAACTCCTGCTTGCCTGGGAGCCGCGCCTGAAGAGTCCCCAACAGGAGGCTGCCCTGGCGGAGATGGATGTTGAGCTTGAAAACATCCGCAGCGCCTGGAATTGGACAGCTCGCCAGGGGATCATCCCGCTGCTTTACCATATGGTCGAATCTTTCTGCCTGTATCACAGCCGGCGCGTACGCTACCAGGAAGGGGAAAGCGCCTGTCGCCTGGCGCTGGACAGGTTAGCGGCATTCGTTCCCGAGGCGGAGGAAACACGAACCCGGACACTGATCAAGATCTGGCAGAGTCACTTCAATCGCCTGTTGGGCCGAAATGACCCGGCGCAGCACTTGCGACTGGAGTGCCGGACTCTACTGGAGCAGACAGCCGCGCAAGCCCTGGATACGCGAGCCGAGCACGCACTGCTTAGCTTTGAGCTGGGCGAGTCCATCAAGGAGAGCAGCTTTGCCGTCGCAAGAGAACATTTTCTGCGCAGCCTGTCTCTTTTTCAGGAGCTGGGGCAGCAGTGGTGGGCGGCGCAGGCGATGCTGGAGCTGGCTATATGCCATACTCAGATCGGGGATATCCCTGGAGCACGCACCTGGTTCGAGCAGTGCGCAGTGAGCCTGCCGGAGCACGGCGATCAGCGCAGCCTGGCGAAAGCGCTGCGCTGGAAAGGTTTCCTGCATGTCCGCCAGGGAGAGCTGGATCAGGCGGTGAGCAGCATGCAGGAAGCCGCCTCGGCCTACCGTTCGATTGGCGACCGGATCAACATTGCCGACAGCATGAGCGGCCTGGGGTTGATCCTGCTGTGGGCGGGTCGCTGTGCAGAGTCCCTTGAACTGGTAAACCAAAGCTTACAAATCTACCTTGAGCTGGGGAATCGCTACCAGACGGTTTTCATGCATCTCATCCGCGCTATCGTGCTTGCTTTCCTGGGGATGTATCTGGCAGCAGAAGATAGTGCCCGTACCAGCCTATCCCAGGCGCGAGAATTTGATTTCCGCAGGGTGATCGCTGCCTCGCTGACGGTGCAAGGCTGGTTGGCTCTGGTTAAATGTGATCCTGTTGGGGCTGGCGAGCTGCTCCAGGAAAGCGTGGATGAATACCGCCAGGTGCAGCACCAGGATGAGCTGGGTTGGGCGCTGGCAGCATTGGGGCAGGCTCGGCTTGCGCAGGAAAATAGGCACACTGGTCTGGCATGCCTGCGCGAAGCGCTTCAAATTGGACTGGAGGTCAAGGCTGCCATGAGCATCTACCAGGCGCTGGGTCCCGGAGCGGTTTGGCTGGGCAGACAGGGCCGCCCCGAACGCGCCCTGGAAATCTACAGCCTGGCGCGCAGCAACCCCGGGGTGGCACACTCCCGCTGGTTCGAGGAGATTTACGGGCGCCAGGTGGCTGAGCTGGTAGACGGCTTGCCGGCAGAGGCGGCCGCCGCGGCGCAGGAGCGTGGGCGCGAGCTCGACCTGTGGGAAACGGCTCGAGCGTTAATTCAAGAATTATCCTGATCAAACCCCCTTTCCTGAGAGTTAGCTGAGACTCATTTGCTATCATGGGTATTGAACGAACCCATGATATGCGAATCCATTTAGCTGAAAGGAGATGAAAAATGAGCGCTAAAATTCGCACGAGTCTGGTTGGATTGGTGGCTGTCATCCTGTTGCTGGCGGTTGCCGCACCGGCATTTGCCAAGACGCATGGAACCAATTGCTGGGTGTGGTGGCTTGGGGTTACCAAGGATGAAGAAGTGGTCAAGGTTATGGTTGGGGGACTCGGCGATGTGACTTTTTCCGGGAATACCGCCACGGTGACTTGCGAAGGAACCATCCCGCTGGGTGAAAAGTATATTGTTTACACCCTCTATGACCTCGATGAAATGCGAGATTACTTAGGAATCGATGCCCACCCATTCATCATTTCTGTAGAAGGGACTTTGTATGTACACGATTTCAAAAGCGTGCCCTACGAATCGGAGTACTGGGAATTACTTGTGAAGGAGAATGGAAACTTCATTTTGGAGGTAGTCTTCGATCTCAGCGAGGATTGAGTTCTGGTGCTGATCGCCATCTCGAACCGGCAGGCCTGGCAACTTGAAAGCCCAGGGCTGCCGGTTTAGCTTTTTAATGGATCGAGCACTCCGTAGTAAAACGCGCTTTGACAACTTAGCCAAGATACCTTAAAATCAACATTCGGCTTAATATTCATCAAGGAAGGGTCCCTGTAAATGAAAGAATATACGACCGAGAACATTCGCAATATTGCGATGGCATCTCACAGCAGTTCGGGCAAAACCATGCTGGTGGAAGCCT
>JBGSTO010000332.1:0-7115 GCA_041736465.1 Anaerolineales bacterium
TCAAAGCCCGCGCCGCCATACGCACCGTAGATGAGGTGGTTTACGGGTTCATCAACGAGCGCAAGGCTTCCGGCATCGATGGCGAAGACCTGCTGGGCATGCTGATGAGCGCCCGCGACGCCGACACCGGCGAAGCCATGAACGACGTACAGCTGCGCGATGAAGCCCTGACCGTCTTCGTCGCCGGGCACGAAACCACCGCCGTGCTGCTGGCATGGGTGTGCTACCTGCTCGCCTTGCACCCGCAGGCAGCGGAGCAGTTGTATGCCGAAGTCGACCAGGTGCTGGGGCAGCGCCCACCCAGCCTGGAGGACCTGCCCAGACTGCCTTACACCCGCATGGTCATCGACGAAACCATGCGCCTCTATCCCCCTGCCTGGGTCACCAACCGCGAAGCCGTCGATGACGATATCCTGTGTGGCGTGCGCATTCCTGCCGGTAAGGTGGTGCTGCTCTCATCGTACGTCATGCACCGTCTGCCGCAGTATTGGGATGAGCCAGAAACCTTCGACCCGTTGCGCTTCACCCCAGAGCGCTCCGCCGAGCGGCCGCGCTTTGCCTACTTTCCCTTTGGCGGCGGCCCGCATCTGTGCATCGGCAACAGCTTCGCCCTGACGGAAGCAGCCCTGATCCTGGCGAGCATCGCCCAGCGTTTCCGGCTTGAGCTAGCGCCCGGGCAGGCAGTCATCCCCCAGCCGGCGGTCACGCTGCGCCCCAAGGGCGGCTTGATGATGGCGATCAGGAAAAGATGATGAGCGGTCTTTACTGCCCTGGAGCGCCTGACCAGAGAATTGATGCGCGGCGTTCAGGAAACCGTCCAGCCGGGCGGCATCTCGCTGTGGATGCAGAAGGTTCAAACGGCGAGCCGTACCCCAAACGACAAATGGAGATCTAAATGAACGTAATCTCACAAGTTATCAATGAGTTGGATGAATTCTTCCGGGGTGATTCTGATCTCACGCAGGATTTCGCGCAGGAGCGGGCGCGCCAGGTCTCTCCCGGGGTGGTTGGGCAGTGTGGTTGTTCTTCCATCAGGATGCCGGTAAAAAACGTGGCTGCCTTTTTGCCTGACAGCCACGAAACCCATTTTCAGGAGGATTTTCTCCATTTTTCGAAAATTTACCACCGGCAAGTGGCTCATACAGAAACCTCGATCTGCTGCAGCCCTATGAAATGCGGCAGGTCTGGCAGCTCTTCTCCGTACTCCTCAAGGCAGAGTTCGATGACCTCTTTCAGGTTTTTCTGCAGCTCATCCAGTGTTTCTGCCTGGGTATGCGCACCCGGAATTCCAGGAACTGTCCCGATATATAGATTAGCCTCTGGATCAAATTCGATATATGCGATGAATGATTTCATTATTCCTCCAGCGGCGAAATATTTTGGTTATTACGGAGCTTTGCAATGATTGTATCACACGCAAAAGTAGCAGAAACCACCTCCCCTCGAAGCCGGTCCGCCCGCCAGTTAGGCTGCCTGGGACTGTTGATCGGGGCCGCGCTGCTGGCGGGGCTGCTCGCCTGGGCTATACTGCGCTTCAGCCTGCCCAGACCAGCACGGGTGAACGCCGGCGCCGCCAGCGACTATGCCCCCGGTGGCGAGCCGCGCCTTTTCTGGCAAGACGGCACACCGTTCTACGTGGTGAACGCGGAAGGCGAGCTGCTCGCCCTGTACGCCGTCTCGTCGCGCGGCGTGCGCTGCCGTATTCGTTGGGATGCCGAGCACAAGTGGTTTGTCGATCCGTGCTACGGCTCGCGAATGACGATTGGTGGCGTGTACGAGGGCGGCGGTCCCCCGTTAGATATGCAGCGCCTGCCGCTGCAGGTAGAGAAAGGTCAGGTATGGATAGAGATCGGTTACCGTTGAACCTGAAAGAAAATAACGAACGCCGCTTCGACCGCGGCGCCTGGTTGGCGCTGGCAGTGGTGCTGGGCTGGTTCCTCGCCGCAGTGCTGCTGATGGGCATCTCCATCTACTATCCGACCGACGGGTGGGTCTACAAATGGGACGACACGAGCGCATTCACAGCCACCGATAATATCAGCGGGCTGGACTCGCCTCTGAGAAGCGGCGATGCAGTCGTGGGGATCAACGGGCAGCAGTTTTCGGCAGAGCGGCTGCCTTCTTTCCCGCCAAACCTGCAGCCAGGGCAGGTGTTGGTTTACACCATCCAGCGAGATGGTCAGGCGATGGACGTGGAGATGACGCTGGTCCGCCCTGGTCTGGCGAGTTATTTCAACAGCTTACGCTTCAAGATCAGCGATTCGCTCAATGCCTTCATCCCCAGCCTGTTATCCTTCCTGCTCGCCGGATTGATCTTTTATTTGCGCCCTGGTAATTTGGGGGCGCGCTATCTGGTGATGTTCTTTGGCTACTATTTCTCCACCAACTTTGGCTGGGCTGTGTCCAGTCTGTACATTCACAGCCTGCCTCCATACGTTCAGATGCCCGTCGGATTGCTGACCGCCTATTCCTGGTTCTGGTTCTTCTTCCCCACGCTGACTCTGCTGAGCCTGGCTTTTCCGGTGGTCAAGCTGCCTCTGCGCCGCTTCCCGCTGGGCATCCACCTGCTGGTATACGGCATCCCGGTGGCTTCATTTGTAATAGGTTTTTCGCTTACCGTTCTTACCCGCCAGACGCGCTGGGAAAATTATTTTGTCCCGCCGGTTGGAATCATCGTGCTGGCGCTGGGGGTGGTGAGCCTGTTTGGCTCGCTCATCCACAACTGGCTTACGCTGCGTGAAGCGGCGGCGCGCGCCCAGATGCGCTGGTTGGTGCTCGGGCTGGGGCTTGGACTGGGACTGCCGTTTACCTATATGCTGGTTATGGTTCTGATCTACGGCGAGGTGCCTTCCGGCTCGTTTGACTGGGGCTTGTGGATCTTCCTGCTCGTCCCGGTCTGCCTCGGCATCGCCATCACCCGCTACCGGCTGTTCGATATCGACTTGATCATCCGCCGTACACTGGTATACTCGCTGCTGACAGGCCTGCTGGCGCTGCTCTACTTCGGCAGCGTCACCCTGCTGCAGAGCATTTTCACTGCCCTGGGCGGCTCGCAGTCCCCGGTGATCACGGTCATCTCCACCCTGGCGATTGCCGCCCTGTCCAACCCGCTGCGCAGGCGCATCCAGGACTTCATCGACCGGCGCTTCTACCGCCAGAAATACGATGCGGATAAGGCGCTGGCCGAATTCGCCGAAGCCGCCCGCAGCGAAACCGACATCCAGACGCTCACAGCGCAGCTGGTCGCAGCCGTTCAGAGCGCCATACAACCGGAGAGCACCTCAGTTTGGATGCGCCCGGCTGCGATCTCACCCTTGAACTCCCGCACCATGCCGGCAGCCCAAACAAATATATCCTTACAGGAACGCAACCCTTGAGCCCACCCACCCCGCAAAGCAGCCCAGAGCTGCAATTCAACCGCGCAGGCTGGCTGGCGGTGATCGCCTCGATTTTTCTCGTCTGCACAAGCCTGGCTGCCTTGATCTACCGCTGGTCGCTGCCCAGCGACGGCTGGGCGCTGGAAGTGACGCCAGATGAGCAAAGCCAACTTTTCACACGACAATTCCTGGATGTGCCCGGGGAACAACAACTGCCTGAAAGTTCCAGCCTGCAGCCGGGTGACCGGCTTTTGGCGGTAGAAGGGCAGCCGGTTGGTGCGTTCACGCTGCATCTCACGCCCACCCCGAACTGGCGCCTCGGAGGACAACTTCGCTACACGATAATGCGCGGTGAAGAAATCCTGGAAGTCTCCGTTCTCCTGGTGCACATCCCGTTAAGCTATCTGCTGGCTTCTCTCCCAGCCAGTCTGCTGGACACCTTAGGAATGATTGCCTTCGTCGTGATCGGCATCTTGGTCTTCAGCCGCCGTCCTGGCAGCCCGGCGGCTCAGGTGCTCCTGTTCCTGGCGGCGTTGCGGCTGGCGATGTGGATCGCCGGTCTTCTCGTTGCGGATGCGCCTGCTTTATTTGGCGCTCCCTTCTGGATCGACGCGTGGAACTTTTTCAATACCTGGGTGTGGGCCGGGTTTCTCTTTCCCAGCCTGCTGCTCTTCACGCTCGTTTTTCCGCGCCCCAAGCGTTTTGTGCAACGCCGCCCTGTGTGGGTGTTGGCAGTATTATACGGGCTGCTGCACCTGTTTCGCCTGGTGATCGGCGACTACTGGCAAATCGGCTGGGGATTGGTGTCTGTCTTTGGCCTGCTGTCGATCGCCAGCCTGGTGCATTCTTATTTTAGCCTGCGCCGCGATCCGGTCGCCATGGCGCAAACCCGGTGGGTGCTGACTGCCATGATCATCACCGTGGCTTACCCTGCCCTGACCAACATTTATATCGTCTCAGCCGGTCCATCCGATGTTTTCTACCTGCTGAACCAGCCGCTGATCGCTGCGGTAAATGACATCATTTATTTCTTCTTGTCCTTGCTCCTTCCGCTGGCCCTGGCAGTCGCCATCCTGCGCTACCGGCTGTTCGATATCGACGTCATCATCCGGCGCACGCTGCAGTACAGTTTGCTGACGGCTCTCCTGGCGGTTTTTTATTTCGGCAGCGTGACCGTGCTGCAGGGCATCTTCACAGCCCTGGGCGGCTCACAGTCTCCGGTGATCACGGTCATCTCCACCCTGGCGATCGCCGCCCTGTTCAACCCGCTGCGCAGGCGCATCCAGGAGCTCATCGACCGGCGCTTCTACCGCCAGAAGTACGATGCCGAGCAGGCGCTGGCCGAATTCGCCGTAGCCGCCCGCAGCGAAACTGATCTGGGGCAGCTCTCAGCCCGTCTGACCGACACCGTTCAGGAGACAATGCAGCCAAATCAGATCAACCTGTGGTTGAAAACTCAGGGAAGAACCAAATGAACATTTCCTGGGAACGCATCGCGGCGTGGATGATGGCACTGGCTGCACTGGTGATCTTGCCTGGTTCAGTCCTCCTGATCCTGATGAACCCGGCTGGGCATGATGAAAGGGTCTGGGAATTTCTCACCGGGGCGGTTTTTGGTTGCGGAGCGCCTATCCTGGGTCTGGTTATCTTGAGACATCAGCCGCGCAACCGTATCGGCTGGTTGTGGTTGGTTATTGGACTCACGATCGCCTTTGGCAGCCTGTCTCAAGGACTTAAATATTATGCAAACAGCAACCCATCCTCCGGTTATTCGAGCCTGATATTTACGATCTTGATATTCAGTGAAACGGCTTACATCATCCGGTTCATATGCCTGATGCTATTGATGCTCTGGTTCCCGGATGGGAAACCCCCAACCCCGCGCTGGCGTATCCTGCACCCGTGGGTGGTCTTATCGTTCATTCTGCTGACATTGGAACTCTTTGCACAGAAAGTGCCCTGGTCGAATGTTGATGGTGTTGTCAGGGGAGCGCCGCTTGTCGACAACCCCATTGGTTTCCTGCCTGTGGCGCGCAGCCCAATCTACGAGTTGATGGCGCCGATTGGTTTCCTTTCAATTGTTGGGATGTCCTTGCTCGCCGCCATGGCCATGCTACTCAGGTATCGTTCGGCCACACAGCAAGCGCGGGCGCAAATCCTGTGGTTTGTCGTAGGAGGGGTAATTTATGCATCCAGCTTCGTAGCTTCCATCGCACTGCTCAACTATTCAACCTTACTACCGGGTGTTCTGACAAATCTGGCTATTCTGCCGTTTTACCTGGCGATTGGCATTGCTATTACACGCTACCAGCTCTACGATATCAGTGTCTTCATCCGCAGAACGCTTCAGTATTCCCTGGTAACGGGGGTGCTTGCGTTGATCTATTTTGGCAGTGTGACCGTGCTGCAAAGCCTGTTCACTGCCATCAGCGGTCAGCAATCCACGCTCGCCGTCGTGCTCTCCACCCTGGCGATTGCCGCCCTGTTCAACCCGCTGCGGCGCAGAGTGCAGGAACTCATCGACCGGCGCTTTTACCGCCAGAAGTACGATGCCGAGCAGGCGCTGGCGAGCTTCAACGAGGCCGCCCGCAGCGAGACCGACCTGCAGGCGCTGGTGAACCGCCTGGTATCCGTGGTGCAGGAAACCACCCAGCCCGAGAACGTGCTGGTGTGGCTGGACCCAATGTCAGAGCGCCGCCAAACGATCCCCGGAGCCGCTCCCACACCGGCTGTTAAGCAGGCGAAAAGATGACACACTCCTCTGGTTTGCAGGCAGGCCGGCGTTCCGCCGTGACAGGCGTCTGGCTGCTCTTGCTTCTCATGCTGCTGCTGACGCTGGCGGCAGCCCCCTATCGCTACCGTGAGCTGTCCGTAGCCTGCACCGGCGCCCACTGCCTGAACGACAACATGCTGCTGCAGCCCGAAACCGCCGCCGTCCTGACCGGGCTTGGCATCACCCTGCGGCAGTATGCCGTCTTCATGCTCGGCACATCCTTCCTGCAGCTTATAGTCAGCTGGTCGCTGGCGGCCCTGCTGCTGCGGCGCTCCGAGCCGGATCGCATGGCGCTCCTGGTCGCCGTCTACCTTAGCCTGGGCGGCTTCTCCAACCCGATCTTGAATGCCCTGCCCCCTGCCCTGCATTGGACAGCCATACCGGTGGCGGTGATCCTGTATGCCGGGTATCTGTCCTTCATCCTGGTGTTTTATTTGTTCCCGGATGGTCGCTTCGTTCCCCCCTGGACGAAGTGGCTGGCGCTGCTGCTGGCAGCCAACGAATTGATCTATACCATCCTCACCACCTACACCCTGGTCTCCGGTCAGGGCATTGCCAGCGGGTGGTATGAGATTGCCGAAGGCTCCATCTGGCTGGGATCTTTCCTGGCGATCGTTGCCACACAAATCTACCGCTACTTCCGCGTCTCCGGGCCTGTGCAGCGCGTGCAAACCCGCTGGGTGGTCTTCGGCTCTTCCTTATCCCTGATGGTCGGGGTTGCCCTGGCTCTAATCGGCGCAGCCGGCGCGTACACCCTGGGACCCCGATATCGCCTGCTGACAACCGTTATCTGGTCCTGGCTGCCTTTGTTTATCCTGCTCTCCCTGGGAATCGCCATGCTGCGCTACCGGCTGTGGGACATCGACATCCTCATCCGCCGCACGCTGCAGTACGGTGTGATCAGCGTGCTGCTGGCGATCGTTTACTTCGGCAGCGTCACCCTGCTGCAAGCCGTCTTCGCTTTC
>JBGSTO010000333.1:0-3442 GCA_041736465.1 Anaerolineales bacterium
CGTTGTGCCGCAGCAGCCGCCGACCAGGACGGCGCCGGCCTCGCAAAAAGCCAGGGCATACTCGCCGAAGTAATCGGGGTTAGCCGGATACATGATGCGCCCACCCGCCTGCTCGGGCCAGCCGGCATTGGGCATGATCGAAAACCGCGCCTGCGGCGCTACGGTGCGCATCTGGCGCAGGATGCGCCACAGCTGGGCCGGCCCGCCGGAGCAGTTGATGCCGATCACATCGGCGCCGGTCTCTGACAGCACGCTCGCCACCCGGGCAGGCGAGTCGCCCAGCAGCGTGCGGTCATCCCGGGTGAAGGTCATCGAAGCGACCACAGGCAAGCTGGTGACTTCGCGGGCGGCAGCCACAGCTTCGCGAATTTCAAACAAATCGCTGAAGGTCTCGATGATGATCAGGTCTGCGCCGGCTTCCACCAGGGCGGTGATCTGCTCGGCAAAGGCGCGGCGCGCCTGTTCCGGCTGGACGCGGCCGTAGGGCGCCATGCGCACCCCCAGCGGGCCGACATCACCGGCTACCAGCACATCCTTGAAGGAGGCCATCACCACCCGCCGCGCCAGCTCGACGCCGCTGCGGTTGATCTCCGCCACCTTATCTTCCAACCCGTGGGTCGCCAGCTTATAGCGATTGGCGCCAAAGGTATTGGTCTGGATCACCTGGGCGCCGGCATCAATGTACGCCCGGTGGATCTCAGCCACCTGCGCCGGGCGGGATATATTCAAGGCGTCGAGGCACTGCTCGAAATCCACGCCGCGGGCATTCAACATGGTGCCCATGGCGCCGTCGCATAGAACCGGCGAGCTGGAGGATTCCAAAAGGCTGAGGAATTTATTGGCAGGCAGCTTGTTCATGGTATCAGCATCTCATTTCATCAACTGTTCAACCCGGCTTTCACCCACGCTGTAATACTTGGCCTGCGGGTGGTGCACGATGATGGCCGCGGTAGATTGTTCCGGCAGAAGCTGGCAGGCAGCCGTCAGGCTCATACCCAGTTGTTCTTCCACGGGCAGCAGTTCGAACACCTTGCGGTGGTCTTCCAGATCGGGAATTGCCGGATAGCCCCAGGAGTAGCGCTTGCCTTGCTCGGCTCCCAGGCTAAGCTCGCGGCGGATGTGCCGGTGCAGGTATTCAGCGGCGGCTTCAGCGGTCTGCACCGCCAGCCCGTGCAGGAAGTAGGCCTCTGAGTAATCGCCTGCTGCTTGCAGGCGGTCGATGCGCTCGGTGGCCTCCTGCCCAACGGTCACCACCTGGAAGGCGACTACATCCATAGCGCCAGCGCCCAGCGGCGCAAAGTAATCTGCCAGGCAGATTTGCTCGCCATCCGGCTGTCGCGGAAAGGAAAAGCGCTGGATTTCGACCGGCTCCGAAGAAAGGGTGGCAGGATCGTACAGCACCAGGTCGTCGCCGTCAGCCTGAGCGGGCCAGTATCCGTACACACCCTGGGGAACCAGCCAGCCGGTGCGCAGCGCTTCGCGCTGCATCTTGTGCAGGCGGGTTTCGAACTCGGCCTGCAGGCGCTCCCATTCCTCACCGTGGGTGTTCTTGGCGCCCCAGGAAAGGCGGAACAGCTCGTTTTTGTACAGGTGCTTGAAGACGATTTCCAGCGGCATTTGACGAACCACGCGCGGCCCCCAAGAGGAAGGGCGCGGGATGGAATCCGCCGGGGGGAGGCCGCGACGGCTGGCTGCACCTGGCGAGCGCGTCCTGGCAGTGCGTTCTACTTCTCGCCCTGCATCGCGCCGTAGCTGCTCCAACAGGTCCGGGCGCCTTTGCTCATCGATCAGGGCATCCATCACCGACAGACCCTCGAAAGCATCCTTGCAGTAAAACACCCCAGGCTGATACACATTGCCATCTTCGGTATAAAGGATGCGCCAGCCGAAGCGGCGGTTGATGGCAGCCCCGCCTACCAATACTGGGAAGCGCAGTCCTCGCCGCTGCAGCTCGTTGATGATCAGCGGCATCTGCTTGCTGGTGTTGACCAGCAGGGCGCTCAGCCCGATGGCAGTAGCCTTCGCCTCGACGGCTTTGGTGATGATCGTCTCCGCCGGCACCTGTTTCCCCAGATCGATAACGGTGTAACCGTTGTTCGACAGGATGGTTTTGACCAGGTTCTTGCCGATATCGTGCACGTCGCCGTACACGGTAGCCAGGACTACGGTGCCTTTGCTGGTGCCCTCCAGGCGCTCCAGGTACTGTTCCAGGTGTGATACGGCTTTCTTCATCACCTCCGCCGACTGCAGCACAAAGGGCAGGATCAGCTCGCCGGCGCCGAAGCGGTCTCCGACCTCTTTCATCGCCGGCAGCAGCACAGTGTTGAGGATTTTGACTGCGTTCTCGTGCCGGGTGCCGCCGCTGGCAGCCGCCAGAATGACATCGATGTCCGCCTCCACGCCTTCTTTGTGGCGGTGCAGGATGCGCCAGCCCAGACGCTCTGCGGGAGTCATGCCCTCGGTTGGGTCAGCCTTTCCGCCGCTATCCGCCGCAGGGCGTCCGGCGCTCTCGAAATGCTCGATGAAGCGCTGCAGGGCATCCGCCCGGCGGTTGAAGATCAGGTCTTCGGTCAGCTGGCGCTCCTGCTCCGATATCTCGGCATAGGGCGTGATGTGCGCCGGGTTGACGATAGCCATATCCAGCCCGGCCTGCACGCAGTGGTACAGCATGACACTGTTCAGCACCGGGCGGGAATGCGGCGACAGCCCAAAAGATACATTGCTGACCCCCAGGGATGTGAGCACGCCGGGCAAGGCCTGCTTGATGCGGCGGATGCCTTCGATGGTCTCGATGGCAGAGCTGGAAAACTCTGGATCCCCGGTTGCCAGCGTGAAGGTGAGCGTATCGAACACCAGCGCTTCGGGGCGCAGCCCGTGCTCCTCAACCGCGATCTGGTAGATGCGCTGCGCCACATCCAGCTTTGCCTGGGCGGTTTTTGCCATGCCGGACTCGTCGATGGTCAGCACCAGAACGGCGGCGTTATGGTCTTTCGCCAGGGCGAAGATGCGGTCGGCTTTGTCGCGACCGGATTCCAGGTGAGTAGAGTTGATCAGGCAGCGCCCGGGAGCAGTTTTAAGGGCGATTTCCATCACTTCCGGCTCGGTGGTATCGATCACAAGCGGCGCTTCAGCCCCCATTGCCAGCTTCTTGACCACCTTGCGCATCAGCTCGCCTTCGTCGGGGCGCTCTGTCACCGCCACCGAGATGTCCAGGGCATGCGCGCCGCCATCCACCTGCTCGCGGGCGATCTCCAGGATGGCGTCGTAATCTTCCGCCAGCAGCAAGCGTTTGAACTTGCGGCTGCCCTGGGCGTTGCAGCGCTCGCCGATCAGGAAGGGCGGCGGGTCCTGGATCAGGGAGACGGCCTGGGTGGCGGAGGCCAGCTTGGGCGTTTGCACGTTTGGACGTTTGGACGTTTTCCGCCCGCCGACCTTGTCGACC
>JBGSTO010000341.1:0-16348 GCA_041736465.1 Anaerolineales bacterium
TGCGGGTCTCGGCATACAGGCGTGCATTATGAATGGCGACTGCTGCCTGGTTGCTGATGGTGGTTGCCAGCTCCATTTCCTCTGGCGTAAAGCGATAGGATCGGTCGGTGTGTGCGAACAGCACGCCGTGGAGCTGCCCCCCGGTTGCCAGCGAAAGCGCCAGCAGCCCCTGGGTGTGGTGGGCCTCCATGTGCTCGCTCAGGGGAGCCAGTTCTGCTTCTTTGGAGATATCCTCGGTGTTGAAAAGTGATTGGGTTTCCTGCAGGCGATCAAAGATCGGCGCCGGAGGCAGGGGGGCGGGCAGCGCGATCTCGCCGGCGGGAATTTCTGCCACCAGCAGCGGCTGGCTATCTTTATCCAATAAGATTGCCGATACGGACGAACACTGCAAGGTGTCCAACAACGCCTGCAGGGTGTGGTGCACCAACTGTTCCGGATCCAGCGATTCGCTCAGCGCCATCGAAAGGCGGTTGAGCATTTCCAGGCGGCTTGAGCGCTGGTCCAGTTCGGCAGCGCGGCTCAGGCTTTGCTGGTAGAGCTGCGCATTCTCGAATGCGACCGCGGCCTGGCTCGCAAATGTCATCGCCACCTGAACGTGCTCGGGATTGAAAAAGCCGGCTTCACGCCGCTCCAGGGCGAATACCCCGATCACCTCGCCGCTGGCGATCATGGGCACGCCCATCCAGGAAAGGTACTCGTGTTCGACCAGGGCCGGAAAACGCGGGTCGGCAGTTACATTCTCTACAACGATGGGGCGTGCGGTGATGCCGGCGCCGGGCGCTGCATCACTGTCCGTCTGGATCATCTCGCCCAGCAGCAGGCTGTCGGCGATATTTGCGCTCAGGCCAATGCGCTGCTCGCTGTCGGCAAAGCCGACCGCGGCGCGCACCACCACCTGCGTGCCGCGGCGCAGCCACAGGGTGCCGGTATGGAATGGCAATATGGCTTGTAAACGATCCAGCAGTGTGTCGACAAGCTCATCTGGATGCAGGCTGGAGGAAATCAAAGCCGCCACATCCGTCAGCGCTTGCAGCTGCGAGGCGCGCTGTTCTGCGGCCTGATAAAGACGAGTGTTTTCGAGCGTCAGCGCGGTTTGAGTGGTCAGTGAAGTCGCCAGCGATAGAGCTTCTTCATTGAAAGCCGCTGGTATTCTAAAGTTGTCTAAAATCAGCACACCCAGGGGCGTGTCGGATTGGGCATGCTGGATGGGCACTGCAAGGCTGGAGACCGGCAGCATCCCACCGGTGGCATTGCGATAGCGCAGCAAATTCTCTGGCGATAGATTGTAATGCGCGGCGAAGTCGACTTCATCCAGGCTCATGGCGGAGGCAGCTTCGAAAACCCGCCCTGGCAGGGCCTCGCCGGGGCGAAAGCAGATCGCCATCATCTGTTGGTTGTCTGCATAACCGGAGGCAGCCTGCGGGACGAGCAGGCGCTGGCGGGCATCCCACAAGACCACCAGACCTGCCTGGGCTGCAGGCAGGACGCCTTGAACGCTGCCGAGCAGCGTTTGAAGCACTTTCGAAGGCTCCAGGCTGCCCAGACGGCGGCTGAAATCCAGCAGCACCCGCACTTCCTCCAGGCGCTGGCGGGTATCTTCAAGTAAATCGAGGCGCTGCAGCACGGTGGAAGACTGCCTGGCAAGCAGACCTAAAATGCTTTCATCTCCAGGGGTGAAAGCCGGGAGCGCTGTTTTGCAGGTTGCCAGGATCGCAAAGTCGACTCTCTCCTTTGCCAGTAAAGGAAGACAGATGAAAGCCTGAGCCGAGAGGTTGGCGAGTAAGGGGGAGCCGCTCCAATCCGAGCGGTTGTCCAGCCGGGCAGTGACCAGCACTTGTTTGGATTGCATGCAGGCGATCAATGGGTTGCGCTGACCGAGCAGGGCCTCGATGTTCGCCAGTGTTGGGATCTCACCTGCCTGATAGCTCAGGTGCGGACCGTAGGAGCTTTGTTCCACCACCAGGGCCGCATCCAGGCCCAGGCGGGTCAACATTTCGTTTGCCAGCGTTTCCAACAGCGCTGCCCGGCTGGTGGAGCGGCTGATCGTGGTGATTATTTCCATCACAGCCTGCTGCCGCTGGCTGAGCTGGTTCAACTGCTGCAGCGACAGGGTTTGTTCCATATCTCTTTGCACCAGGGAAGTAAGATTGGCCTGGGTTTCTGCCAACGACTTACTCGCCTGCTGCATATCCTGTTCCAGAGTTTGCTGCCGAGAGCTTAAGCGGTTGAACCGGTTTTGGGTGCCAATTACCAGGGCGCACTGGCTTGCAAATATCTCCAGAGTCTCGATGGTGGGCAGGTCTGGGCGCAGGTTATTGCGCGGCGCGTCGACGCTGATCAGCCCAAGCGGCTGTTGTCCGGTGTCCAACAATGGCAGGGTCAGCACATCGTCCGGATGCCAGGCATGCGGGTTGGGAGCATCGTTCACATCTTCCGGCGCTTGCAGCACATTGATGGCGTGCAGTTCCGCAGGCAGGATGGGCATGCGCTCGTATGGGATGAAGTAGGCATTCCCGATGCGGAATTCCGGCAGCAGCACCTGTTGAACCGAATCCCAGGGTTGGGAGTGCTCGCGCAAGACCTGCATATCGCTTAAGGCAAGCCCGGCGCCGGCGACGCGCTCCAGATGGCGGCTGTTTGGATTATAGACGCTGATCAGAATGGTGTTAAATGGAGTGGCATCCTGGATCGCATAGGCGATATCTTCCAGCGCCTGTGCCAGGGGCTGGTCGCTCTGCAGCGCCTCGGTGATTTCCAGCAATTTTGCCAGCGTGTCCACTCGCCGGTTTAGCAGCTCATTGCGGCGAAGCTGCTCATTGTAGCGATGCGCGTTGCCCAAAGCGATGGCAGCCTGTACCGCCAGAGCCTCCACCACCTCGCGGGCGTTGGCATCGAAGCGGTTCGGGGTGTGAGCGTGCAGCAGAATCAGCCCGGCGGTCTGTTCCTGGTAGGCAATGGGCACAGCCAACGCCGAACGGATGCCGTCGTGGGGCGGCTTCATCCCGGAGTCGGGCAAGTCTTCGAAGTCATCCACCAGCAGCGATTCGCCCTTGCCAAGCGCTTTCTTCTCGAAGGCTGGCAAGGCTTTACCCTGCGGGTCGCCTACATGCAAGAGCAGGCGCGGTGATTGGCTGCCTTTGGCTAGATCTTCAGAGCTGGATCGGGGAGCAGACGTGTCAAACAGCAGGATTGCGCCGCAGTCGGCGCGGGTGGTCTGCAGCGCTTCGTCGTACACCAGTTGGATCAGGTATTCAAGATTAAGCGTGCTGTTGAGTTCCCGGCTGATGCGCGCCAGGGCAGTGAAATGATCCAGGCGGCGGCGCAAGCCCTCGTCGGTCTGACTGTACAGGTGCGCTTGTTCGATGGCGGCTGCAAGCTGACCCGCAGCGGTGCTGACGGACTGTAAATCGCCGGTATTGAAGAAGCCTGGCTGGCGGCTCCCGATCATCAGCTCGCCAATGCCGTGGTTGCGTGTGACCAGGGGAACGACGATGGCGGAGTGGAGCTCCAGGCTGAATACCAGTGGGTGGTAGATGGTCAGGACGCGCGAATCTTCGGTGACGTCATCGCTCAAAAAAGGCTTTTGGCTCAACGTCACAGAGTAGCGCGCCTGCTGGTCATCCAAAGGCAGCCTGCCCAACGTGGATGCCAGCGCTTCGGGGATGCCAAATATTGAGCCCCGGTGAAGGCGCAGTTCGCTGCGGGCTTCATTCAAGATAAAAATGGCGGCATAATCGGCTTGCAGCAGGCGGGCCAGGTCCTGCAGAGAGTATTTCAGAATCTCATCCAGAGTCGCTGAGGAGCCCGCCAGGCTGGCAATGCGCCGCAGGGTTTCGGCGCGCTGGGCCCGCCGGGTAGATTGCATGACCAGGGCGGCGTTTTCGATGATCGGAGCTGACTGCCCGGCGATGATGGACAGCAGGCGCAGTTCGTCGTCATTGAATGGGGCGCTGCCGGTCTTGTTGGCAGCCTGGATATAGCCGAGCATTCGCCCACCGGAGGCAAGCGGAACCATTACCATATGGCGTATGCCGGCTGCCACCGCCAGGTGATCCAATCCATAAACCTTCAAGCGGGGATCATTTTTCGCGTCTTCGGCGAGGATGATTTCTTGCGCTTGCCAGAGCGATTCGGCCGGGCTGCCGGGTGGTATTTCGACGCGTGTCCATTCGAGTGTGGTTTCTTGAATCCCCTGAAAGGGCGCCTGACCCTGCAGGATGTGCCGGTTTTCATCGTACAGCAGAAAACCCAGGATCTCTACATGGAGCAACGGAGTAATACTGTCCACAAGCCGGGAAAACAGGTAGCGGTGATCGCGGACCGAGCTGACTGCCTGAGCTAGTCTCGCCAGCCCTGCCAGTTCCACCGCGCGCCGCTGCTCCTGTTCGTAGGTCAGGGCATTGTGCAGGGCGACGCCCGCCTGACCGGAAAGCAGCGATAAGATGTCCAGGTCATTTTGAGTGAAGGCGTCCTTTGCCAGCGAGGCCAGCTCCAGGATGCCCACCAATTCGCCGGAAACAAGCAGGGGTACAGCCAGGTAAGAGCGGAACGGCACACCGCTGCGTTCGGTAGAAATCCGGAGCTGGCGGAATGCATCTACATCTTTTACCAGCAGGTGCTGGCGGCGATTGACCAGATGGTCGTCATAGCTGCCGGTTTCGACGCCTCGATGGGCCAGTTGTTCGAGGCGTCGCTCGGCCTCTGCCAATCCGCTCAGGCGGTAAGGCATGAGCAGGCGGCGGTCGGCATTCCACACGCACACCTCGGGAAAATCTGCTGGTATCAGCTGCTCGATAGAGGTCAGGATTGTCTGAAGGGTAGGCTCTAACTTTAAGTTGGAGGCCATTGCCTGGCTGAGCTGCGTAAAAATGGTGAATGCCTGGCTGACCGCAGTATCGTTACCGGAGGAGGAATCCTGATCTCCTTCCAATACGAGCTGTGGGCGCTGCAGAGCAACAACCATGCGGCGGGCGCCGCCGGAGATGGTTATATAAGAAGTTCCATCCACAGCCCGGTTATTGACAAAGAAGCGCGCCTGGCCTTCTGTGGCGCACATGGCGAGAAATGTCTCGGCAGGGCGGGCGCGGCGGGCCAATCGCTCCAGATTAGGCTCATCTTCCCAGGCATTGAACCACTCTCTCGCCGTGCGATTAATATGTGCAACCCGGCCCCCCTGCTCGATGAGCAGCACAGCCTGCCCGTGCGGGTTCAATCCAACCAGCAGTGGAGAATTAACCTGGATGCCGCTGCGCGGCTGGCTGCGCGGCACGATGCGCGTCAATGCCAGCACCAGGCCTAAGATTGCCAGGCCTAGCAGCGGCAGCAGTATACCCAGGAAGAGCGTGTCGGCAAAGCCGGTGGTCGGAATAGACATGGACCGAGATCGGGCGGCAGGGGATGAGAAATAAATCCTAGGCTAAATCTGCCCGGCGAGCTTCAGCAGCTAATTCGGTGATTTCGCGGATATCTGCGAATTGATATTGGCTTGGTGAGACCGTGCCGATGGAGAGGGTCATCAAGCCTACTTTTTCCATGCTGCCGTTTTCGTCTGCAACCAGGATGTGACCCTGGTCACGATCGATAAAACTGTAATGCGAGAGCACCTCTTCGGCAAAACGGGCTTTCAACTGCTTGCGGACTGCGGGAGCAGCACCATCGGTGGTGATGATGATAAAGTTATCCCCACCGGCATGACCGATAAAATCGCTGCTTGTGCCATACTCATCCATGGTTTCGTTCATGAGCATGGAGGTGAAGCGTAAAACGTCATCGCCGGCAACGAAACCGTAAACTTCTTTGAAAGCATCGAAATGGTTGATGCGCACATCCATCAAAGCCCAATCGCGCAGGCGGATAATGCGGCGGAGCTGGTCTTCGATCAACCGTCCGGCGGGCAAACCGGAGCGTGGGTCGGTAAGGCTTTGCTGTTCTGCGCGTGCGATGGCGCGCTGCACGCGCAGCTTGAGCTCCTCGATGTCGAAGGGCTTGGTGATGTAATCATCGGCGCCCAACTCCAACCCCTGGAGCTTGTCGCTGCGCTCATCCTTTTGGGTGAGGAAGATGATTGGTACGTGGCTGGTGCGGGTATTGGTGCGCAGGATGCGGCACACTTCGAAGCCATCGATGTCTGGAAGCATGATATCCAGTACGATGAGATGAGGCATGTTATGCCGCGTCTTTTCCAGTGCATCCGTGCCGCGCGGGGCGACATCTACTTCGAAACCCTGCCCGGTAAAGTAGATGCGCAGCATATTGGAGATGTCAAAATCATCTTCTACAATTAGCAATCGTGCTTTGCCCATAAAGACCTCCGCGGTGCCTTCCTTGTCATCATCTTCCGGCAGGAACTACCCACTGCCCTCTTGAACTGCGTAACTTATACCTTGTTCATCACCAGGACTCTACCACGGCTTCATCGATGCGCGGATAAAGCCGGGGATGTGTTTTATAGATAGCCAGCTTATGATGGTCGCTATCTTCGTAGCGCACATCTTTTTCGATTACCCGGCGCTCCTTGGATGCAAACAACACCACATCAGACTCGATCGTTCGCGCCGGGAAAACAATCAAACCGGAGCCCAGGCGGCAGTTGTGACCGACACAGCCGCCGAGCACAGGGCGGTTCGAGAAGTTCAGTTTGCCATCCCCATCCATGGCTCGAATTGGCGCCGAAAGCAGGTTGAAATCGGTGAATGTAGAACCGGCTCCAATGAACGTGTTGCGACCTACCACGCACATCTGCAGGCAGGTGTTCTGCGCAACCATGCTGTTATCCATCAGGGTGGTCATGAACAATGCGGAGCGGAAGGGCATGAAAGCGCCATCACCGACAACCGAAAGCATCAGCTCGCAGCCTTGAGAGAGATTGACGTTATCTCCAATGATACAGTTTTCGATCACAACGCCGGCATTGATCGTTACGTTGTTTCCGATGGTCGTAGGGCCATGGATTACCGCGTCGGGATCGATGGTGCAGTTGCGCCCCACCTTGACTAAAGACGAGCTCTTCAGCACCTGGCGACCTTCCAGCATGGCGCGTGCCAGAATGCCCAGCTTGAAGACAGGCTCAGTGTTGATGCGATCTTCGAACCGCGCCCCGCGGGCAAATAAACCGTAAACGATGTCTGCAATGAAGATGTGCACCCAGGAATCGATGGCGATTAATGCCCGGCGCGGCACCTGGAAGATCAGGGTGCCCTGTTCATAGGCCATATAAGTGGGAACATGATAATAGCCCGCTTCAGTAGCTTGCAGGTCCAGCACCACTGGCTCTGCCGACCCCATGGAGCTGCCCTCTTGCAGACCTTGTGGAAAATACCATAACTCTGCCAGGTAGAGATCGCCATCGGGCGTGTAAGATGTCGAAAGCGGTAAGGCGTGCTCGCGAAAGGCAGGATCGTTAGCGGAGAAGGCTGCCTGGCAGGGCACCCGGCGCAGTCGAGCTTCTTTCAGAAAAGCCTGCATGTAGAACGAGTCGAAATAGAGATTATCGCGGTAAATCAGGCATTCTTCGTGTATGGAGGGCAGGGGCATGCCAGCCGGCAGTTCCATTTCGCGATGGGAGAACGGCGCCAGGACGTCGCGCTGCGCCAGCCAGAGCGGCTTGTTCAGTACGCGCAGGTCGCGCGCCCGCTCGTTGAACGGCGCAATGTGCCGGGGATCCTGGAGGATGATTTTGAGCATGGACGATTCGATCTACCCTTCAGGTGTTCCGACCAGGCGCGTCCATTCGGGAGGCACGCGCTGCAAGCTTCTGCACCGGAGTCACCCGCCAGACGAAGCCGGGGATACCCAGAGCAGCCAGGCTGTGGTTAATGAAGCGGCGTTTTGGAGATGGCGATGGTGCAGGTTGGGTCGCCTCTGGCAATGCACAAGACCTCTTCCATGGGGAAGAACTTGCCGCCGCTGATCCAGTACGCTGCCTCCTGCAGAATACCCACTGCCAGGTGGCATACCGGGGCTTGCGAGCGGCGCCCCCAGCAGATGGGGCAGCGGTCAATATGCCACAGCAGGCGATCGCCATTTTCCTCAATGCGCACGCGCTGGTCGGAATACCTGTTAAACATATCGGCAAATAAATCAGCGCCTGCGCGAAGTTTAACATCGAAAGGCAGCAAGCGGAATGACAATTCTGTTAGCCCAAGCAGAGGACCGAATTCGCGCAGCCCGTATTTAAAGCAGGCTCTGCCAGAGCGCAGCGCCAGCCCGCGCCCGCTGCGTATCCCGTACATTTCTTCAAGCGTGGTCTGCAGCTGGCTGAGTTCTTCGAAAGAATACTGCAAGGCAAAATCGTTGGGCGGCAGATGATCGATGCGGTGCTTGTGGCAAGAATGGTGCAGCAGGTCTTTCATCTCGCCGGAGCCCAGCGTTTCCTCCATGGCAGCGAGGACGATACGTCCCATTTTATTTGGGTAGTAGTATGGAGTTTGTATGCTATTCATGGTTGAACCGGTAGTGGGGTTTCAAGAAAATCTCGCAGCGCTTCCATGAAACGCGGCGGTGTATCTAACATAATGAAGTGCCCGGCATCTCGGAACCGCTCGATGCGGGCGTGAGGGATACCTTCCAGCAGCGGCTGCCACTGGCGAGGGTGTACGATGATGTCTTTGTCACCGTACATTCCCATCACCGGTATCTTCAATTGAGGGATCAACGGTCGCAGATCTGTGCGCCTGAGTGAGGCGATGCTGTGCAGGAAGGACTCCAGGTTGACGCGCGATAGATCGCGATCCATCATGTCGGGCCAGCGCTTGTCACGCGAATACAAAGGCGCCAGGGTGCGGATGAACAGGCGGAAGGCCCACAGGTTGTTGTATACCAACCAGGCGATGGCAGGTTTCCCGAACAGCTTGAGCAGGAAGGAGAGCGACGAACCGACGATCGGCGAGCCGATAACGACCACTTTCTGCACCAGCTCTGGATAATTGATGCCGACGGATAAGCTGACGGTGCCGCCCATGCTGTGACCTACCAGCGGTGCGCCGAGGATGCCGAGCTGCTCTGTAAACTCGTACACCATGCTGACAAAATCTTTTACTGCATAGGTGTTCTGTTTGGTGCCAGATTCGCCAAACCCCCAAAAATCCAGCGCATAAGTGCGGAAATAACGTCCCAGGTAGCCCATGGTTTCTTGCCATAAGCCCCAGGATCCCAGCCAGCCATGCAGCAAGATGACGGGGCGACCTCTGCCATATACTTCGTAGTGGACGATACCATGTTCGGTGGTTATTGAAGACACGGCAGCCTTATCTGGCCACTCCTCATCCCTTGTGATTGTCCATCTCTGCCAGGATGCTGTATAACAGTTCTAGCAGGATCGTCTTGACGGTTTCTTTCTCAACTGCTACGCACGGAAGCAGCTTGACATTGGGATCCAGGCGCAGGGCAATGCGCATATCGTCTAAATCCCAGGCGTCGTCACGATCTTGCTTGTTGGCAGCAACCACATATGGGGTAGGCGCATAGGCGCGAAAGGTTTCCAAGATGCTGCGCGCTTCTCGGAATGTTTCTGGGCGGGTGCTGTCGATCATCACGACAAAACCCAACATACCTTCGGAGAGGATTTCCCACATAAAGTCGAAGCGCTTCTGTCCCGGCGTGCCGAATAGATAGAGCACCAGGTCCTCGTCTACGGTGATGCGTCCGAAGTCCATGGCAACCGTGGTGGTTTCTTTGACCTTCTCAGCAGCTGCGCTGATCTTGCGTTCGGTGGAGACCACATCGATTTCGCTTACCGCGCGAATGAACTCGGTTTTGCCTGCATTGAAAGGACCTGTAACCACCATCTTTACCGTTTGCATAACTATCCTCACGTCTCGCAGCCGGTCTATATCCTAGAGGGAGCGGATGCGGCTGATAATTCGATTGATTAACGACTTCTGTTCTTCGTGCGTAACCTGGGTGGTGGGTTGGCGGGATGCCTGGCGAGCCGTCTGGCGCACAGGTTGGATGGGGGGGGCCCCAACCGCACGTACCATTTCCACGAGGCCGGCCTGCAGCAAGCCATAGATCACGCGGCGGATCTCCAGGTCGTTGAGCTTGGTCGCGCGGGCGATCTGGCGGATCGTGTTCTTGGGGTTGATGTAGGAAACCACGCGCCATTCCTCAACACTTAAGTTGACGTTGCGAATGTTGGCGCCAGGCCGGTCGGCAAACTTTAGAGCGATATCCAGGCTGGGAATTTCATCCTGCAGGTGTTCCCACTCGCGAGTGCGCCGTGCGCCCTCGATGATCAGGTTTTCCAGGCTGATGCGCACCAGGATCTTGTCATCCGGCGGCAGCATGTCATTTTCAAACCGGAAAAATCCTTCCACTGAGGTGAACAAGCGATTTACGATGCCAATGAAATAGGATTGCAGGCTGGTGAGGATATCTTGCTGGGTGATATAGCTGGCGTTGATCAGCAGCAGGCCCAGCTCTTTGTCATTCATCTCATTCGAACGGGCCTTGATGGCGCGATGCTGGGCTGCGGATAGCTTATTAGCCCGGTACAGGATGGTCGCCAGGCTGTTGTCTTCCTGACCCATTTGGGCATAGGCCAGTCTGCCTTCTCGAAAAGAGACCCAAATTGACTGGTCAGGACCCTCAACGATCAGGGTGCCGGTTTTCTTGGCAAGGTTGATCAGGTTTAGAAGTTGTGTAACCGAAAAATCGCGTAGATTACCCTTTAATGCCATGGAGGCCTCAATAGGCGGGAAAGACGAAATAGCCTGCCTGGATTTCGTAGATGAAAAGATTATACATGTTAGGCAAGCATGCGTCAAACCAAAGCTGTTTACAGAATCTTAAGTTTCTGAATCTTAAGTTCCTTGACGCTCATAAAGATTGCGGTATAATCCACACGCCAAACTCCTCGGTAGCTCAATAGGCAGAGCGGGCGGCTGTTAACCGCTAGGTTCGAGGTTCGAGTCCTCGCCGAGGAGCCAAATCTGGTCATCTGCCCCGAATTGATCGGGGTTTTATTTTTTAAGAGGGGAATTCGATCGCACTTGCCCCATCGCCTTAAGTGATAAACTGCTGCTATAATCTTTATCAGGTGAGGCGCACATTCGCCAGCAAGCCGCAATTTATCTTCCGGGGATCTCTCTACCATGCGTGAATTCTTTTACCCCACCAGTGTCGCTGTAATTGGCGTATCTTCCCGCCCAACCAACCTGGGGCGCAATATCGTCGCCAACCTGGTCAATTACGGATTCAACGGCATCGTCTATGCCGTAGGTCCAAACGGCGGGATGATCGAAACCCGGCGCATCTATCGTTCGGTAGGTGATATCCCGGATCACATTGACCTGGCAGTGATTTTGACGCCTGCGCAGACGGTGCCCGGCGTACTGGAAGAGTGCGGGCAAAAAGGCGTGCGCTGGGTGATCATTGAAACTGCAGGCTTTCGGGAATTCACTGAAGAAGGCAGCCAGTTGGAAGAGCAGATTGCCGGGGTGGCGCACAAATATGGGATTCGTTTTGTTGGGCCTAACTGTATCGGTGCGATCAACATGGAAAATGGGATGTGTGTGCCCTTCCCGCGCTTGAAGAAGTTTGTCAAGCAAGGCGAGGTGTCGATCATCACGCAGAGCGGCGGCATCGGAATGAGCGCCCTTAATCTTCTATCTAACGAAGGTCTGGGGATGAATAAGTTCGTCTCGGTGGGAAATATGCTCAATGTTTCTGCCGAGGACATGCTGGAATACCTGATCGCCGATGAAGGCACCGGGCTGATCTTCGTCTACCTGGAGAGCATTCGCGATGGGCGGCGCTTGATGGACGTCGCCAGGCGATCGCCGAAGCCTATATTGATCATGAAGTCAAATATTGGCAGGTTGGGACAGAACATTGCCATGTCGCATACAGCCTCACTGACCAGCGACGACAAGCTGGTGAGCGCTGCTTTCCAGCAGGCGGGGATCATCCGCGTGCATGATGCCACCACGCTGGGAAATAACTTGAAGATATTGGGGCTGCCGCCAATGACGGGACCCAACCTGGCGATCATCTCGCGATCGGGCGGGCATGCTGTTCTGGCAGCCGATGCGTGCGAGCTTTCGGGATTTAACCTGGCAGATTTTCCAGAGCCTTTCCTGCGGGAGATCGAAAAGCACTTTCGTGCCTCGGTCATCCGGCTGACTAACCCTTTGGACCTGGGTGACCTCTTCGATCTGAATGTATATGCTCAAATCGTTGAGCAGACGCTGCAGCTTGAGGGCGTGGATGGGGTGGTATTTCTGCATACCTCGCTTTCCGACGCCGAAAACCGCACCAGCCGCCTTTTGCTGGAACGGTTCATCGAGCTGGTTGAACAGCATCGCAAGCCGGTGGCTTATTATCTATCCAGCGACGCCTCGGAGCTTATTTATCTAAAGCAGAACTACAACTTCCCGGTATTTACCCAGGTAGTCGAGACCATCCGCGCCCTGGAGATGAGCTGCCATTACCACCGGCAGTCCGGGCAAGTGCGCCAACCGCGCCAGATCCAGACATTCAACGTGGAACGCTCCAGAGTGCAGGCACTGGTAAAACAGGCTCGCCAGGAGAAGCGCGACTTGCTGCTCTCGGAAGCGCTGCAGGCTCTGGAACACTACGGTATTCGTACGGCGCCGGGGCTTTGCGCCAACAACGTGGCTGAAGTTCAAGCGGCTGCCGCAGAGATGGGCTACCCGGTGGCGATCAAGATCGTGGCGCAAGAAATCTCGCACAAGTCTGACGTCGGTGGAGTTCAGCTCAATCTGCGCAATTCTGAGGCTGTGGCGGCTGCCTTCGATGATATGCTGGCACGTATTCGCTCGGCTTACCCGCAGGCAATCATCGATGGCGTGCTGGTACAGCCGATGATTACAGGCGGGCAAGAGCTGATCCTGGGCGGGCGGCAGGATCCACAGTTTGGCCCGGTTGTGTTGGTTGGTTTAGGCGGCATTTTTGTGGAGATCCTGGAGGAGGTGCAGGTGCGGGTTGCGCCCATCACCCGCCGCGAAGCCGTCGAGATGCTGGAGAGTTTGCGCGGCTATACCGCGCTTACCGGGGCGCGCGGCCACAAACCTGCCGATCTGGAGGCGGTTGTGGAGGCGCTCATGCGCCTGTCGCAGCTCCTGGTCGATTTTCCGGAGATCAAAGAACTGGATGTTAATCCTCTGCGCGTCTTTCCGGCGGGTGAGGGCTGCCTGGCGCTGGATGCACGCATGCTCATTCTGTCACTTTAATTGTATAATCGTATATAAGCATCGCAGCCGAGATGCAAAATCTAAAACTATTTTGTTACACTCAAGGAGGAGAGTACGATGCTAAAAGAGTTCCAGAAATTCATCATGAAGGGTAATGTCCTCGATCTTGCCGTGGCGGTCATCATCGGCGTCGCCTTTGGCGCGATCATCACCTCCCTGGTCAACGACCTGTTCATGCCGTTGATCGGGATTATATTAGGGGGCGTCGACTTTACCGGCCTGGTATGGAAAGTTGGCAGCGCCGAACTTGGCTATGGCAACTTCATCCAGGCGATCGTCAACTTCTTGATCGTTGGGTTTTCACTATTTATGGTAGTGCGCATCAGCAATCGTTTCCAGAAGAAGGAAGTACCTGCACCCCCGCCTCCGCCGGAACCAACTGCTGAGGAGAAGCTGCTGACTGAGATCCGCGACCTGCTCAAGCAGCGCCCGTAAACTTAACCTGCACCGGTTAAATCGCAGCAGCATTCCTTGGGACAGGTCATCCCACCCCAAGGAATGCTGCTGTGTATTTAAGGGAATACAACCTCTAAGCCGCTCTCCGGCAGGGCAGCGGTACGAATATCCGGAGTGCGTGCTGCGAGCGGCAGAGACAGCGCGGCACCGCCGCCCAACAGGCGATCGCGCACCTGCTCCTCATCCAGACCAAGCGGCTGCAGCACGCAGGCAGCGGCGCGCACCAGCAGGGTGGTGTAGCGCGCCAGATCCAATGTCTGGGGATTGGGCGGCTGGGGCAAATCCCAGGCGTGCACGCCGGGGCTCCCCCGCGTGTACAGGAAGCGCACGTTTTGACCGGGGCGCATGCTCTTGCCCGCCGCCTGAAGCTGCGCCGCGGCACGCGCCCCTGCAGACGGGCAGCG
Source organism: Anaerolineales bacterium (assembly GCA_041736465.1). Taxonomy (GTDB): domain Bacteria; phylum Chloroflexota; class Anaerolineae; order Anaerolineales; family UBA4823; genus JAJUJL01. Next base: position 14,072 of record JBGSTO010000341.1, read on the forward strand.
GTAGTTTTCCAGCTCGCGGCTGAGCTTGTGCTTGACCAGCAGATGCTCCAGCGGCACCCGGCCGCGGTGTAAAGCGCGCAGGCGGCGGCGCAGGCTTTGGAATACCAGCGGCAGGCGCTCAGCCAGTGCGCCGGCTTCTGTCGCCTGAGCCAGGATGGTGATGGTTTCTTGCTGGGCCTGGGCGACGAAGAGCGGCGTATCCCGCCGGCGGGCCTCGATGCCGCGCAGCTTCAGCGAGCCGTCCTGGAAGGCGCCGAAATAACGATTGGCAACCGGCACGCGCGGGTCGCGGCGCGATGGCAGGAAAGCCACCCAGCGGTACACACCTTCCAGGGCGATCGGCAAACCGGTATGGGCGGCGATTTCTTCTAACAGGGGGCGGAAATCGGATGCCTGTGTGGCGCCGCTGCGCCGCACCCACAGACCATCCACGTACATGTGCAGCACTTCGAAGCCCAGATCTTCGGCGGTCTCTTTGGCGCGCAGCAGCGCCTCGCGCCCATAAGCCGTGACTGCCTCGTGTGCTTCGATGCGCCCAAAGCGGGCGTTCTTGTACCCCAGGTAGCCGAAGCAGGTTACCAGCAGCCATTTGTGAGCCGAGGCGCGGGCTTTGTAGGCGAGGCGGCGCGGATCCCAGGCGGGCAGTTCTGCCAGCCTGGCTTTGAAAGCAATGCGCTTCTCCAGCAGCGGAGCCAGGGTCTGGGGCACCAGGCCCCTGCGGCTGTAATCCACCTGCAAATCTAGCTCGGGAACTGTCTCGTAGGGACCGGCAGAGGCGGCGCCGGAGCCTACCGTTTCCGGTGAGATGTTGAAATGCACCATCACGCTGGGGTACATGGAGATGAAGTCGATTTCGGCTACGTGGCTGTGCACGCCGGTGGTGGGCTGGTACACCAGTCCGCCCTGGTCGGCGTGGAACAGCTCCAGCGCGGTCTTGGGCTGCTCGGCCTGCTGCTTTTGCCAGGGCACCAGCACGCCCTGGCGCAGGGCAGTGATCATCTGCATGGCGGAGATGCCGCTGCCCGGCGAGAGGCGGGCAGCAGATTGGGCGGGCTGGGCGGTGACGCGGCACATCTCCAGGATGCCCTCCATCCCGTAGTCGTGGTACAGCATGGCGTTGTGCGCATCGATATGCCAGCGCCCGAACAGGTGCACCTGCGCGCCGCGGTAGATCACCTGCCCGTAAGAGAAATAGGTCAGCTCCGGGCGGGAAGCCGCCGGGCGCTCCGCCTCCCGGTTGAGCGGCAGCGGCAGGTTGTGGGCCTCGGAAAGCTCCAGCAAATGCGGCAGCAGCCAGGTGTCGCCCCAGGTGGTGAGCAGGATGTCCGGATCGTGGCGCTGCAAGATGGCTCGCAAGTTGACCAGCAGAGGCCGCGCCGCTGCCAGACGCAGGCTGTACTCGGCTTTATCGCAGCGGATGCGCAGGCGCGCCGGCTGGGCGTGGGCGGGATCGCAGTCCGGTTCGAGGGACAGGATGCGCAAAGGCGGCAGAACTGGATCCATCTCCCAGGGGCTGTCCAGGGTTTGGAACGCCTGCACCCGGTTTTGAGCATCCACTTCCAGCCGGCAGCGGCACAGCGGAAAGCTGCCGAAGGCGGCGGCGTGGCGCAGCGTGCTGGGCAGATCGGCGTCGTAGAAGGTCAGCTCTGGGAAGGCGGCGCTGGACTGGGCGAACAGGCGCGCCTGAGCCTGCGGGCTGGGGGCCTGGACAGCCAGGGTGGTTAAAGGCTGCCGGCAAAATAATTCGCAGCGCTCCTCGCGCTGCAGGCGAGCCGGTTTGGACTCCAGGAAGCGCCACAGCAGGCGCAGGCGCTCGTTCGGCCCGCAAGCATAGAACGTAACCGGAAAATCCTGGCGCAGCCGCAGGCGCTCCCCGTCCTCGGTGATCAGCCAGCACACCAGCCCTTCTTCCAGGTCGTCGTATAGATCGAGCAGCCAGCCGGTGTGCTCAGGCATGAGGCGGCAGACCGGGCTGGTCCAGCAGGCTGCGCAAACGCCGGACTTCTTTGTGCTCTTCCAGCAGCATTGCCAGCAGGAAGATCTCGAAGGGCAGGGCGTGAGCGGCGTAAGCCGCGGCTGCCAGGTGCCGGTGGGCGTTGGCAAATAACTCGTCCAGCGCCTGCTGGTCGCTGCGGCGCAGGGCGCGGCGGAAGCGGGCGAACGACTCCTGCTCCTGTAAGAAAACCTGAGTAATGGATGGTAAAGTGCGTCCCATAATCTACCTCTTCAATTGCAGTCAATGCCGGGCTTTAGAACCCCGGCGGGCGCAGCGGTGCG
>JBGSTO010000347.1:0-4349 GCA_041736465.1 Anaerolineales bacterium
AACCTGAGAGAGCTTCGGAAATTGCTCCCTTAGCTTCTTTTTCTCGTTCTATCCGGCACGCCCTAGACTCTATACTCGCCGTTTTTAGACCTTCTCGCTTATTGTTCGGTTTTTAAAGTGCTGTTTTTTCAGGGGAGCCACAGATGACACAGATTTTAATTTGGTTTAAATAATCTGCGAAAATCTGCGTTCATCTGCGGATCATGTTCTTTATAATTTGTGGACTAAAAATCCTTTATCATCCTTACCGGAGACTTCGCATGCTCGATACCGTGATTACCGACTTAGACCAGGTGACCCCCGAGTGGCTGACAGCCGTGCTATCACGCGACGGGGCGCTGCTGCGCGGCAAGGTAGCAGCTTTCGAGACCAATGCCGGCGGCGGCAACTGGTCGAGCAACGCCACCCTGCGCCTGCGCTACAGCGATGATGCGCAAGGCGCCCTGCCCGAAAAACTCTTCCTTAAAATGGTGGACACCGACCTGGGGGATGGCGAGTATTTCGGCGCCTCGGAAGTGGACTACTACACCCGCGATTACCTCACCGTTCTCGATGCCCCGCTGGTGCGCTGCTACCACGGCGCCTACTCTGAAGAGCTTCGCCGCTATCACCTGCTGTTGGACGACCTGTCTGGGACGCATATCCTGGCGGGAGACAAACTGCCCACGCTGGAATACGGCCTGGCGCTGGCGGAAGGGCTGGCGGTGATGCACGCTCACTGGTGGGGCGCGGCGCGCCTTGCGGAGATCGAGGCGCCCATCCACCAGGCGGCCTTTATCCGGCGCTTTGTGGACATCGCCGAACCTGGCGTCGAGCATATCCTGAAGCGCTTTTCTGCAGACCTGAAGCCGCACTGGCCCGAGCTGATCTATGAGCTGTATGCCCGGCATCCGCAGGCGCTCATCGACCGCACGCAGGATGACCGCGGTTTCACCCTGATCCACGGCGACACCGGCTGCAACAACATCCTCGTTCCCTCGCAGGGCGAGCGCCCGATCTACCTGATCGACCGGCAGCCCTTCGATTGGAGTCTGACCACCTGGCTGAGCGCCTATGACCTGGCGTACGCCATGGTACTGGATTGGGACGTGGACACGCGCAGGCGCCTGGAGATGCCGGTGCTGCAGCGCTACCATCAGGTGCTGCAGCAGCGCGGCGTCCAGGGCTATTCCTGGGAGCGGCTGTGGGACGATTACCGGCTGTGTGTGGCGATGGGGGTGTATATTGCCACCGAGTACTGCCGCGGCGGCGTAAACGAACGCTACTCCTGGGTGTGGCTGTCCATGCTGCGGCGCTCGCTGGTAGCTTGCGAAGATCTGGATTGCCGTGCGCTGTGGTGATTTGCCGGACGAGATTGCTGTGAGGGGGAATTGTACATGGCCCTTAATCTCTATCTTCATGCTAGAATGGGGATATATCGGATGAGAATTGGATAGTTATCGAGCAGAATTTGATCCGTACTTCATCTTCCTTTCAATGTAGGATTGCTATGCTGAGCGTATCATCCCGTTCACGAAAACCTGCCCGAAGGGAGAATCTGATAGGAAAGTACCTGGCAATCCTGTTGTTTGTGTCATTCGCATTGGCGGGCTGCCAGAGCGGCAGCCGGGACCAGGGGAAGACGCCCACTCCAACGAGCACTCAAATTCCCAGCAGCACCCCGCTGCCGGCTACTCCGACGCCTACACCACAGCCCACGGATACCCCCGAGCCCACAGCAACTCCTACGCGCTCGCCCACGCCGCTCCCCCCTGTCCCAACCCCCGATTTCACCGCGGAGGATGTTTTCGGAATCTGGACGCGTTCGGACCCGGATCGCGGGGATTTATTTCTCACGCTGTCTGAAGACATGCACTATCTGGCAAGCCACGGCACGCCAGACGGGGTGGTTCACGCAGGGATGTTCAGCCTGGACGGGAGCCTTTTAACCTTCACCGATGGATGGAATTGCTCACCACTGCCGGATGACACGCCCGGCGCATACGTGCTGAAATTTCTGGCGGGAGGCCGGTTTCTGTATTTTGACCTGTACCTCGACGCCTGCGAAGACAGGCCAGCCTCCCTGGATGGATATCGCTGGGACCGCTACGAACCACCGCAGTAAGGTGCCAGGGGCGCGGCTGGTCTGCAGCAAACGTCCGGTCACTACCCACGAAGGAGCTCTACCCATGCCTGCCTCACCTCAATCCACCGAGCGTATCCCCGGCTACTGCGCCCTGTGTGTCTCGCGCTGCGGCTCGATCGCCGTCGTCGAGAATGGTCGTTTCATCGCCCTCGAACCAGACCCGTCTCACCCGACCGGTAAGGCGCTGTGCGCCAAGGGTAGGGCAGCGCCGGAGCTAGTTTACCACCCTGAGCGGCTGCTGTACCCACTGAAGCGCACCCATCCGAAGGGCGATCCCGATCCGGGATGGCAGCGCATCACCTGGGAAGAAGCGCTGGATTTCACGGCATCAAGGCTGCGAGAGATTGCCGCAGCACACGGCCCGGAGAGCGTCGCCTTCGGCGTGGTCTCGCCCTCTACGTCAGCCTCCGACGACTCGCTGGCCTGGATTCAGCGCCTGATCAATGCGTTTGGCAGTCCAAACTTGTGTGTGTCGATGGAGCTGTGCGGTTGGGGGCGCTATCTGGCGACGCTGTACACCTATGGCGTAAGCGTCCCCGGTGTTTACATGCCTGATCTTGAGAATGCCGGCTGCATTCTGTTTTGGGGTTACAACCCGAACCTTGCGCGGCTGACGCATGCCACCGCCACGCTGGAAGCGGTGAAACGCGGGGCGCGCCTGATCGTGGTCGATCCGCGCCGCACAGGGCCTGCCAGGAAGGCCGATATCTGGCTGCAGGTGCGCCCTGGCAGCGACGGCGCGCTGGCGCTCGGCATTGCGAATGTGATGATCGAACTCGGCTGGTACGATCACGAGTTCATCCGCGACTGGACCAACGGCCCGCTGCTGGTGCGCCAGGATAATGGGCGGCTGCTGACCGGGAGCGATCTTTCCACGGGCGGAGGCGCGCAGCAATTCGTCGCCTGGGATGAAGCGCGAGGCCACCCGATCCGGTTCGACCCGGCTTCCGGCAGCTACGAAGGGGACCATCCCCAGCAGGCGCTCTCCGGTACGTTCACGATCGCTACACTGCAGGGCGAAATCGCCTGCCAGCCTGCCTTCGAGCTTACCGCCGCCCTCTGCCGGCGCTATCCACCGGAGCGGGTGGAGGCGATCTGCGGAATCGCATGGGAGCAGGTGGAGCAAGCTGCCCGTATGCTGTGGGAGGCCCGCCCGGTTGCTTACTATGCCTGGAGCGGCGTGGAGATGCAGACCAACGCCACCCAGATTGCGCGGGCGATCGCCCAGCTTTACGCTCTCACCGGCAGCTTCGACGCCCCGGGCGGCAACGTGCGATTTTCACCGGTACCTGCCGCGGACGTCACCGGCAGTGAGCTGCTGCCGCTTGCCCAGCGACCCCTGGCGCTTGGCCTGCCGGAGCGGCCGCTTGGTCCTTCTCGCTGGCAGTTTGTTACCTCGGAGGAGTTATACCGCGCCATCCTGGAACAGCAGCCTTACGGCGTGCGTGCCCTGGTCGGTTTTGGCACCAACCTGCTGCTCTCACACGCTGACAGCCGCCGCGGGCGCGAGGCGCTGGCTGAGCTCGATTTCTACGTGCATGCCGATCTCTTCATGAACCCGACTGCCGAGCAGGCGGACGTTGTGCTGCCGGTGGCGAGCGCCTTCGAACGGGAAGCGCTCAAGATCGGCTTCGAGGTGAGCCAGGAGGCGCAGTCGCTGGTGCAATTGCGCCGCAAGGTGGTCGAACCCCAGGGCGAGGCGCGCTCCGACACCGAGATCGTCTTCGAGCTGGCGGTGCGCCTGGGACTGGGTGAGCACTTCTGGGATGGCGACATCCAAGCCGCTTACCGCTACCGGCTAGAACCTTCCGGCGTGTCACTGGAAGCACTGCGCCAGCACCCGCAGGGGATTCGCCTGCCCCTGCAGACGCACTTCCGCAAATATGCCGGACAGGTGGATGGCGCCGCGAACGGTTTCAACACGCCCACCCGAAAGATTGAGCTGTACTCGCAGACTATGCTGGAACACGGCTACCCGCCGCTGCCCGAATACGAAGAGCCGCTGGTGAGCCCACTCTCGCGCCCGGATCTGGCTAAACAATACCCGTTGATCCTGACCTGCGCCAAGCACAACCTGTTCTGCGAGACTCAGCACCGGGCGCTGCCCAGCCTGCGGCGCAAAGCCATGCATCCGGAGGTCGAGCTGCACCCCCAGGCTGCCGCCGAACGCGGTATCCGCCCCGGCGACTGGGTGAACGTCGAGACGCCGCACGGCAGCGTCCGG
>JBGSTO010000379.1:0-10768 GCA_041736465.1 Anaerolineales bacterium
CCGGCAGCCCGACCGCCAGCGCCGCCAGCCCTTGGGCCAGCGTGCGCAGCCAGTCCTCCTGCACTGCGCCAGCCAGTGAATTCACCAGCAGGCCGATCAGCTCATACAATCCATAGACGCTGCCTGCCAGGCCGAACAATGCCAGGGCATAATCGTACAGGCGGCGCAGCTCCGGCAGGCGCACCGGGGTAAACTGGCGGCGCAGCCGGCCGAAACGTCCCAGCGTGCGGCGGGCAAACGTCCAGCCAGCTGGCCTGATTGTTTTCGGTGTTGTGCTGGGTTCCACTGCAGCAGGTTTGAGATCGGCGGATAACAACCGGCGCGCATACGCCCAGACAGCAGCCAGCGGCAGCAGACTGCCCAACGGCGGTCCAAGGAAGCGCAGGAATTCAGACTGCTCCCGCATTTCGCCCAACAGCAGCAGCAGTACCTGGCGCAGCGATCCATAGGTCGAAACCAGGGTCGCGCCTGCCGCGGCAATTAACAGCAGTGACAGCGCTACCAGGCGGGTGGAAGCCCGGCGTTCTTCCTGATCGAGCCACGACCCACCCAGGATGCGCCCCGCAAACAGCCAGACCGGCGCTCCCACCAGCAGCTGCGCCATGCCGTTGGCAAGTTGGTAGCGGATATCGAACTCACCCGGGTCGAGAAGCTGGATCAGCGTGCTCAGGGTTTGCGCCGCGCCGGTAACCGCCAGCCCCAGGCCGATCAGCAGCCACAGGTAGCGGTGCAGGCGGCGCACCCCGGCATATTCTTCATCCACCGGCCCGGCGCGCCAATCGAGGCGCAGCATCGAAAGCGCCCAGGTGGCAGCCATCAGGTTGGTCAGGATGGATGACAAGTGATCGATCAGCGCCGTTGCCAGCCGGTCTACCGCGGGCGTGCGCAAAATTTGATTGAAGGTGATCTCGAGGATCGAGCGGGAATCCAACACCGCGGGGAGAAAAGTGGCAAACAAGACCGCATACAGAAACACCGCCCGCAGCCGGGCTGAACGCTCCTGTGGGTTTGCCCGGGCGCTGCGCTGCGCCAGGAGCCAGTGCACGGCAAATACCGGCAGCCCGACCAAAACCAGCGAAATGGAGGTGGCGATGCGCGCCACCAGTAATTCCTGAGGTAATCCGGCTAACAGGCCGCGCGCCAGCCCGATGATGCCCCAGATCACCGTTTCCAGGCTGACCAGCGCAACCGCGTACAGGTACAGGCGGCGCAGTGTGCTCATGGGTTTATTATAGTCCTTTAAAAAAAGATGTAGTGGTCGGGCAGAGCCGGACCACTACATCTTTATCAATCTATTTACAGCCAGCCGCGCAGTTCCATCGCCTTGACTACCCGGTCGATGGCAACCATATAGGCGGCGTCGCGCATAAGCACTTTCTGCCCCTCAGACATTTCCAGCACGCTGTTGAAGGCCTGCGTGATCTTGGTATCCAGGCGCTGCAGCACCTCGTCTTTGGTCCAGTAGTAATTCATATCGTTCTGCACGCTCTCGAAATACGAGACGGTCACACCGCCGGCGTTGCACAGGAAGTCTGGGATGATGAAGACACCATTCTGCCTGAGGACTGCGTCGGCATCCGGCGTGGTGGGGCCGTTGGCGCCTTCCGCCACCAGGCGCACCCGGCTGCTGACGCGCTTGACGGTCTCGGCATTGATCTGGCCTTCCAGCGCGCCCGGTATGAGCACGTCAACGTCTTTGTCGATCCAGGCATCGCCGTCCTCGATCAGGTAGCCTTCGGCGATAGCCTTATCTTTATCGATCGAGCCGTAGATATCGGTGATCGACATCAGGAAGCGCACATTCACCCCGTCCATCTTGGTAACGGTGTACGGAGCGCGGTCTTCGCGGTCCCAGTAAGACACGCACACCACCTTGCCGCCCAGCATTTCGGTAAAGCCCATGGCGGCGTACTGCGAGACGTTGCCAAAGCCCTGTAAGGCAGCCAGCGATTTGGCCGGGTCCATCTTCAGATGGCGCATGGCCTCGCGCACGGTATAAATCACCCCATAGCCGGTGGCTTCGGTGCGCCCCAGCGAGCCGCCGCCGCCCACCGGCTTGCCGGTGATCACGCCCGGCGTGAATTGGCCCACCAGCTTGGAATACTCATCCATCATCCAGCCCATCATCTGCGGTGTGGTGCCCACGTCGGGGGCGGGCACATCCTGGCGCGGGCCGATATTGCGCCACATCTGACCGATCCAGCCGCGGCACAGGCGTTCTTTCTCGGATACCGTCAGGCTGGCCGAGTCTACCGGCACGCCGCCTTTGCCGCCGCCCAGGGGGATATCCGCCACGGCAGTTTTCCAGGTCATCCACATTGCCAGGGCGCGCACTGTGTCCAGCGTCTCGGCGGGATGGAAGCGGATGCCGCCTTTGGCCGGGCCGCGGGCATCGTTGTGCTGCACGCGGTAGCCAAAAAACATTCGCATGGTGCCATCGTCCATGCGTACGGGGATCATAAACTTGAATTCGCGAGTCGGCCAGCGCAGCATTTCAGCCACCTGCGGGTCCAGGTTGAGCTGCCCGGCAACCCGGTCGAACTGGCTCTGGGCCATTTTGAACGCATTGATCATTTCTGTCATGTTTTCTCTCCTGTTTGGTATATTGTTACGCGGTGAGCGTCTGCTCACTGCGTTGGTTCTATTGGATTAAATATAAACGGGCACCCCGGACGGGCGCCCGCTTTGTTAGCTGCGTTTGCAGCGGCTATGTAAAACACGAGGCTCATCGCGTTGCACTCAGCGCAGATGTCTCTCTATCTATAAGATTAGCAAAGGTCGGCAAAACCGTCAAGTGACTTTGTTCATAAAAACCCAAACACAAGGTCACGAATTATTCACAGCAAGAACACAAAGTTACAAAAAATCCCAGTGACCATTGCGCTTTCCTGATGTTTGCGGCAAGGCTTTTCTCCGCAGATTTCGCAGATGGACGCAGATAGTACAACTTTATCCACAGATTACACCGATTTCGCAGATTATTTAAAAAAAATAACTGCTTTCTTTGTGGTCTTGATGGCTTTTCTTGGTGTCCTTTGTGTTTCAAATTCCCTTCGCGCCTTGGCGACTTTGCGGTTAAATTGCCTTCTTTCATAGCGTGCGAGACTGCTTAATCGCCTGCAACTTGCGCTGCAAAGCCTGCTGCACCACCTGCGGGTTGGCCTGCCCGCGCGCCAGGCGCATCACCTGCCCGAACATCCACTGCGACACGCTCTCCTTGCCGCCCAGGTAGCTCTCCACCTGGGCAGGATTATCCGCCAGCACCTGGTCTACCCAGGCGTCGATCTGCGCCTGGTCCGATACCTGGCGCAAGCCTTTGTCTTTCACCACGCTGGCAGCGCTCTTGCCGCTCTCCAGCATCTCTGCCAGCACGCTTTTGGCGGTGTTCTGGTTGATCTCGCCGCCGGAAACCATGTGCACCAGGTCTGCAAGTGCTTCGGGGGTGACCTTGATTTCTTCGATCGACCGGTTGTTGGTATTCATCCAGCCGAAAATTTCGCCGGTGATCCAGTTGGCGATTTGCTTGGGTGGCAGCTCGGGGCGGGCCTGCAGGGAGGTTTCGAAGTAGCCCGCTACCGCACGTTCTGCCACCAGCACATCGGCGTCGTAAGCGCTCAGCCCGTACTGCTGCTGGAAGCGGCGGTAGCGGGCGGCGGGCAGCTCCGGCAGATCGCGGCGGATTTGCTCCACCCAGGCGGGATCGAGCACCAGCGGCGGCAGGTCCGGTTCGGGGAAATAGCGGTAATCGTGGGCTTCTTCCTTGCTGCGCTGCGCCACCGTAACGCCGCGCGCCTCGTCCCAGCCCAGGGTCTGCTGCACGACGCGTTTACCCTGTCTCAGGAGCTCGCTCTGGCGCTGAATTTCAAATTCCACCGAGCGTTCCAGCGCACGAAAACTGTTCAGGTTCTTAATCTCGGTGCGTGTGCCCAACTCGGTGCTGCCTGCCGGGCGCACTGAAACGTTAGGTTCGATGCGCATCACACCTTTTTGCATGTCACCGGAGTTGACGCCTGTGTAGCGCAGCAGGCTGCGCAGCGCCATGGCGTAGGCGCGCACCTGCTCGGGTGTGTGCAGGTCTGGCTCGGTGACGATCTCCAGCAGCGGCACGCCGGCGCGGTTCAAATCCACCAGGGAATGGCTGTCTCCATCGCCGTTCACGTGGGTGAGCTTGCCGGTATCTTCTTCCAGGTGCACGCGGCGGATGCGCACGCGCAGCTCGCCGGTGGAGACGACAATCGTCAGGCAGCCGTTGCGCGCCAGCGGCTGCTCGTACTGCGAGATCTGGTAGCCCTTAGGCAGATCGGGGTAGAAATAGTTCTTGCGGGCGAAAACGCTCAGCGGAGCGATCTCGCATTCCAGCGCCAGGGCAACCCGCAGGGCGTACTCGACAGCCCGCTGATTCACTACCGGCAGCACGCCGGGCATGCCGGCGCATACCGGGCACACGGCGACGTTAGGCTGTGCCACGGTCGAATCCACCACCGGGCAGGCGCAGAACATCTTCGATGCAGTCTGGAGCTCGGCATGCACCTCCAGCCCGATGACCGCTTCATACTCGGAATTCGTGCTCATCTATCCGTGGCGCTGCACGAAGTGCCCGATGCGCTGCAGCGCTTCCTCGATCTTTTCATAAGCGGTAGCGTAAGAGCAGCGCACATATCCCTCGCCGCCCGGTCCAAAGGCGCTGCCGGGAACGACTGCCACCCGTTCTTCCTCCAGCAGTTTTTGGGCGAAGGTATCCTCGTCCATGCCGGTGATGGCAATGCTGGGGAAGGCATAGAAAGCGCCGTGCGGCTCGAAGGTGGGCAGCCCCAGGGCGTTCATTCCACCCACGATCAGCCGGCGGCGGCGGTCGTACTCCTGGCGCATTTCCTCTACAGCGGCTTTCCCATTGAGGATGGCTTCCAGAGCGGCGTCCTGAGCGGTGGTGGGCGCCGACATGATGGTGTACTGGTGGATGCGCACCAAGCCGCGCAGGATATTCGCTGGAGCGGCAGCAAAGCCCACGCGCCAGCCGGTCATGGCGTAATTCTTGGAGAAACCGCCCAGCAGGATGGTGCGCTCCCACATACCCGGCAGCCCGGCGAAGCATACGTGCTCGACGCCGTACACCAGCTGGTCGTACAGCTCATCCGAAATCACAATCAGGTCGTGCTGCGCAGCCAGGCGCGCCACCTCGAGCAGGTTCTGGCGGGTGGAAACGCCGCCGGTCGGGTTGTTGGGCGAGCTGATCAGGATGGCTTTGGTGTGCGGTGTGATGGCAGCCTGCAGTCTTTCGGGGCGCATCTGGAAACCATCTTCCACGTAGGTGGGCACTTCCACCGGCACGCCGCCCGCCAGGATCACCTCCGCCTGGTAGGAAACGAAGCAGGGCGTGGGGACGATCACCTCATCCCCCGGGTTGAGTAAGGCGGTCAGCGCCAGGTACAGCGCCTCGGAGACGCCCACCGAGATCATAATTTCCGTTGCCGGATCGTACTGCACGCCGTAGCGCCCCAACAGGTACTCCGTCAGCGCCCGGCGCAGGGGCAGCTTGCCGGCGTTGGAGGTATAGTGCGTTTCGCCCTGCTGCAGCGAGCGTATGCCGGCCTGCAGGATGTGATCGGGCGTGGTGAAATCCGGCTCGCCAATGCCCAATGAGATGACATCCTTCATCGTCGCAACGATATCGAAGAATTTACGGATGCCTGAGGGTTTCAGGTTGGCTACACGGGTTGCCAGGTATTCTCTGCTCACATAGGCTCCTTGTTTGTCACCATTGTGTCACCCTGAGGGGGCGTTCTGTGCGACCGAAGGGTCTCCCGGTTTGCCTGGAGATCCTTCGCTGCCCAATCCGTAGGATTGGCGCTCAGGATGACAGTGGGAAGTGGTCAGGCTGCGTACCAGCTCTGCTCACCTTCATTGTACAACAGGTTCAACACCAGCATATCCGCTGTGCGCACCTGAAAGCCAATCCCTTCAGGCGTGCGCCAGCGCTGCAGGACTTCCGCAACCGCATGCCATTCGCCCTGCAGGCATACCGCCCTGGGACGCTCCGGGTAGGCCGCGCCGGCGTAGCAACTTACCTGCACTTCCTCGCCGGTCTCTCCTGGCGCCATCGCTATAAGACCACCACGGTCTGGTCGCCGGCATTGATCACACCCGCCCGGCGGCTGATCTGCGCCTGCCTGCCGACCAGCGAGCCTTCCAGTATGGCGCCGGATACGCAGGCTTCATCTTCCAGGATCGAGTTTTGGATGATGCTGCTCGTCACCCGGCAGCCTGCACCGAGAGACGCATAGGGTCCGATGATCGAGTGTTTGATCTCGGCGCTTGGGTGGATGAACACCGGAGGGATGACCACCACGCCATCGCGCTCGGCGGCTTCAGTGTTGTTGCTGCGCCCATTTTCCAGCAGGTAGCGGTTGGTTTCCAGCAGCGCATCGGGTGTGCCGGCATCCAGCCAGATATCCACGCTCTGGGTGCGCATCTTCAGGCCGCGTTCCAGCATGATGTTAATGGCGTCAGCCAGGAAGTATTCGCCTTTCAGCGCCAGGTTGCGCTCCATCTGGGTCTCGATGGCGGCAACCAGATCCTCGGAGCGTTTAAAGTAATAGAAGCCCACCACCGCCAGGTTGTTGCTCATATCGGTCGGTTTTTCGATCAGGCGCCGCACCCAGCCATCTTCGCCCTGCTCTGCAACGCCAAAGCGGCGCGGGTCGGGCACCGATTTGACCCAGGCGACGGCGTCCGCACTTTCGTCTCTCAGGAAGGACAGGTCGGTCTCAATCAGCGTATCGGCAAAGACCATCAGCATCGGTCCCTGCAGGTACTCCCGCGCCAGGTAGATGGCATGCGATTGGCCGCGCGGGTTTTCCTGCACCACAGAGTGGGCTTTAAGCTGTGGGTGCCGCTCGCTGAGATGCGCTTCGATCTGCTCGCCCAGGTAGCCGACGACATTGATCAGCTCGATGGCCTCCGGGTTGGGCAGAGTCTGCAGCATGTCCAGCACATGGTCGAGCACCGCTTTACCGGCGACGCTGATCAGCTGTTTAGGTTTGCTCCACGTTTGCGGGCGCAGGCGGGTGCCCAGCCCTGCCATAGGGATAACGATTTTTAGAGTCTGGTTGTTCATGAGAAGTTGGTGGTTCCTTTATAAAAGATTGTTTACCGGGATAAGGTCAAACCCTTGCTCGCGAAAGTGAGCGTCGAAGGTAAAAACCTTCTCCATTCCGATTTGTCGAATGATGATAAAGCTGGTGCAATCTACCAGTGAAAGGTCGCGTCGATTGGCAGCCAGTAATGCACTCATACTTTGATCATGGATTACTCTGTCAACCCACACGATTTCAACCACGGGAAGGATATCATTTTCGAATAACCGCAAAGCTTCCAGCCCGAAACGATGTTGCAAAAGAGCTGTTGTCTCCAGGATGACATAGTTGCTGCTGAACAAATCCTGATCGGATAATAGGATCTCACTCCAGGTGCCCCTGGCAAGCGCATGAAATCTGTCGTTGGCGTTGAGAACAGCTAAGAATGCAGCCGTGTCAATGAAGATGCTCATTGATCCAACGCCTCAGCCACATATTGGTCATGTTCAGACGCCAGATTCTCCGGTCCGCTCAATTTGCCTGCCGCGGAAATTGCCTTTCGGCGTAAATCCTCTAGATTCTTCACACCCCCGGCCCGCAGCATCGAATCCACGCTCAGCCGGATCAACTCTGCGACCGACTTTCCTTCTTTGGCAGCCAATCTTTTCAAAGCCCGTGCTTGTTCAGGCGTGATCTGGATCTGTGTGCGAATCATTAGCGCTCTCCTGAGTGATGGAATTACATCACTTGCGCATTAATGATAACATGGAATCGCTTGATCAGCGGGTGAGCTGTGATGCGATAGACTATCCGGTCCTGGCAACCTCTTCCAGACGGATCAATGTGCTTTCCATCAGATCGACTGCCGTGCGCAGCGTGGGGGCGTCGAAGGCGAAGCGCGCCCCGGCGGCGGCGAACAGCCCCGGTATGGAGGCTGTGCCGCCCAGGGTAAGCGCCCGGCGGTAATCCTGCACCGCCCCGGCCTGGTCCTGCAGGGCGTTGCGCCACACCTGCACCGCGCCTAACTGCGCCAGCCCGTACTCAACGTAGTAGAACGGGTCGGTGTGAATGTGCGCCTTGCGCTGCCAGCCGGTCACTTTGGCGTCTTCCAGCCCGCTCCAATCCTGCCCCTGCATGAAGCGATCCCACAGCCTGCCCCAGGCAGCATCGCAGTTAGCGGGGTCGGCAGCCTGCTCAGGATTCTCGTAGGCCCAGTGCTGGAAAGAGTCCACCACTGCCATATAGGGCCAGAAGAGCAGCACCGATTCCAGATGCTCGGTGCGCGCCCGCGCGGCCTGCGCCGGGGTATAGAAGCCGCCCTGGTCGAGCGTCAGGTAAGGCGCAGCCAGCAGCTCCATGCCCATCGAGGCCACCTCGGCGAACTCGAGCGGCACTTCCATCTGGTGGATATACGGCAGTGAAACCGACTCGAAGACGTGAAAGGCGTGCCCGCCCTCGTGCAGCAGCGTTTGCACATCGTCGTGCACGCCGACCGAATTGGCAAAGATAAACGGCAGGCGGGCGTGGACAAAGGCCGTGCAGTAGCCGCCGGGCGCCTTGCCCTTGCGGTTGTCCAGGTCGAGCAGCTTGTGCTGGCGCATCTGGTCGAAGTAGCTGCCGAGCTGCGGATCGACGCGCTGGAATATCGCGGTGGTTTTGGCCTCCAGTTCATCGATGGTCTGGTAGGGGCGCAGTGGGGGCTGCCCAAAGAGATCGACTTTCAGATCCCAGGGGCGCAGCGACTCCAATCCCAGCCGCTGGCGGCGTTTCTCGTATATGCGCCGGGCAGCCGGCACCACCACCTCTTCGATGGCCTGGTGAAAGCGGTAGCAGTCCGCCGGGGTGTAATCGAAGCGCAGCAGCTGCATCCAGCGGTAGGCGCGGTAATCGGGCAGCCCGGCGTTTTCGGCCAGCTTGCGGCGCACCTGCAGGGCGCGTCCCCACAAATTATTGATCCCCTGGCGGTCGGCCAGGGCGCGCTGCGAGGCCTGCAGCCAGGCGCTTTGGCGGCGCTCCCGGTCAGCTTCCTGGTACACCGGTTCGAGCTGCGGCAGGGTGGTTTCTTTGCCATCCCACACGATGGTTTGCGCCCCGATCAGGCGGTCGTACTCAGAGCCCAGCTTGAAATGCTCGTTGAGCAGCGGCAGGTTCTCCGGGCGGAAGATCTCTGCCTGGGCGCGCAGGTTGCGCATGGGGATGCTGAAATTCGCCGGCTCCAGCCCGCTCTCCAGCAGCTTTTCCTTCAGCCGCTGGTTGACCTCTTCGGAGCGGGTGCGGTGCCCATCCAGAAATTCGTTGTAGCGGCGCTCGGCATCTTGGTCGGTGGTATCCACCGTGACCGCCACGTACAGCCGCCAGTAAGCCTCGTCGAACAGGCTCCACAGGCGCGACCAGTCTGCCAGCCAGCTTTCCAGATTGCCGGCGTTGAGCGGGGTATTTTCCAGTTCCTGCACGTAGGGCTGGATGCGCTCCCAGGGCCACTCAGCCAGCTCCAGGGCGCTCGAAGGCAAAGCTGCTTTCGTCATCTTATATCCTCTCTGGTAGTTCGAACCGGCAGGGCGCCGGATTATACGCTGCGGCTGTCCGGCGGCATGCGCCGGTGCCAGTCTGTTACCTGTTGGTAAGTGTGGGCTGCGCCCAGCAGCAGATCTTCACGGAAGTGCGGCGCCATCAACTGCATGCCAACCGGCAGCCCGTTCCGGTCGTAGCCAACCGGAAATGCCAGCCCGGGGATGCCCGCCAGGTTGGCGGGGATGGTGAAGATATCCTCCAGGTACATCGCCAGGGGATCGTCGCTGTGCTCGCCGATCACGAACGCGGTGGAAGGGGTAGATGGCGCGGCGATCACATCCACCTGCTGGAAGGCGCGCTCGAAATCCTGGCGGATGAGGGTGCGCACTTTCTGGGCCTGCCCGTAGTAGGCGTCGTAATAACCGGCGGACAGAGCATAGGTGCCCAGCATGATGCGGCGCTTGACCTCCGGGCCAAACTTCTGACCGCGCGTCCGCCGGTACACCTGCCAGAGCTCGTCTGCCGGCAGGCGCGGCCCGTAGCGGATGCCGTCGTAGCGCGCCAGGTTGGCGGAAGCCTCCGCCGGGGCAACCAAATAATATACCGGCAAGGCGTACTCGGTATGCGGCAGGCTGACCTCAACCAGCTCTGCGCCCAGGCTCTCGAAAAGCGCCAGCGCCCCCCGCACGCCCTGCTCCACCTCCGCCTGCAAACCGGGGATGAAATACTCCCTGGGCACGCCGATGCGCAGACCCCTGAGTTCCCCTTCCCTTTCAGAGAAGGGGTTAGGGGTTAGGTGGCTGGGGGTTAGGTGGCTGGGGGTTAGCTGGCTGGGGGTTAGCTGGCCGGGGCTCAGGCCTGGCTCTCCTTCTCTTGTAGGGAAGGGGCCGGGGGTTAGGTGGCTGGGAGTCAGATCTCGCTCCCCTTCCCTTGTAGGGAAGGGGTTGGGGGTTAGGTCCATACTGGTCGCATCCAATGGATCGCGCCCCGCCATGTGTTGGAAGACCAGCGCCACGTCGCGGGCGTCGCGCCCGAGCACACCGATCACATCCAGCGAAGAGCCAAAAGCCACCAGCCCGTAGCGCGACACGCTGCCGTAGGTGGGCTTCAGACCGGTCACCCCGCAGAAAGACGCCGGCTGGCGCACCGAGCCGCCGGTATCGGTGCCCAGGGCCGCCGGCGCC
>JBGSTO010000480.1:0-2915 GCA_041736465.1 Anaerolineales bacterium
GCAGCAGCAGGTGGGCGGTCAGGTAGAGCAGGCGGGCTTCGGCTTGCAGCGCCAGCGCCCCCAATCCTTCCAAACCGGCAGCCGCCGGGTTGGCGTCCGCAGACGGCCAGGGCCGGGTGTGCTGCCAGAACCAGTCCTGCGACGGGTGATCGCCGGCGCTTGCGGGGTGGAACGCCTCCACCAGGCTCCAGTGCAGCTCGACGGCTACCTTTTGCTGCGGTCCGCCGTGCAGCAGCACGTGGTGGTGGGCGAGGTTTTCGTTCATTTTCTGGTAGCCCAGCCGGGAGAGGCTGCGCACCGCCATGCGCACGTACGGGTACGGCACCAGCACATCGATGTCGCTCATCACCCGCAGGGCGGCGTCGGGATACAGCTCCACCGCCAGGTCAATGCCTTTCAGCACCACCACAGGGACGCCCGCCTGCTGAAAGGCCTTCAGCATGTGCTTAAGCTCCTGCAGCAGCAGGGCGTTGTTGGCCGCGCTGGTGTAGTAGCTGCGCTGCAAGCCGCTTCTCACCGCATCCGGCGCCTCCGGCGGCAGGCGGCGGTAGAGCAGCGGCGCCACACCCTGGTTCTCCGCCAGGGCTGCCAGGCGCTGCCAGCCGGGTGCATCCAGCCTGTGCCAGCCGGCATCCTGCGCCGCGCCAGGCGCGGTAATGAGCGCCTGGCACAGCAGCCGGTAGTCGGACTGATCCTGGAGCGGGAGAACGGAGGCAGCGGTCGTTGGCATGGCTCAGCCTACCCGGCGCGCTCCTCGTGAATGCCATCGTCGCTCAGCACCTGGTCTTCCCAGCGGTGCCAGCGCCCGTGATGCTTTTCCAGGATCTTGCGTCCTTCACCCGGTGACTGCAATCCCTGCAGCTCCAGATCGGCATCCACCATGATGCGCACCAGGTCTTTGAAGAAAACGCGCGGTTCCCAACCCAGCTCGCTGCGGGCTTTGCTGGGGTCAGCCAGCAGATAGTCCACCTCGGTGGGCCGGAAGTAGCGCGGGTCGATCTTGACGTACTGCTGCCAATCCAGACCGGCATAGCCGAAGGCTTCTTCCAACAGCTCGCGCACCGCGTGCGCCTCGCCCGTGCCGATGACCAGGTCCTGGGGATGGTCGTGCTGCAGCATCTTCCACATGGCTGCCACGTAATCCGGGGCGTAACCCCAGTCGCGTTTGGCATCCAGGTTGCCCATATACAGGAAGTCCTGCTTGCCCGCCAGAATCGCCGCTACGGCGCGGGTGACTTTGCGGGTCACGAAGGTCTCGCCGCGGCGGGGGGATTCGTGGTTGAACAAGATGCCGTTGCAGGCAAACATCTGGTAGCCTTCGCGATAATTGCGGGTCACCCAGTAGGCGTATACCTTGGCGGCCGCGTAAGGGCTTTGTGGTTGGAAGGGCGTGCTTTCACTCTGCGGCGGATGCGCGCTGCCGAACATCTCCGAAGAAGACGCCTGGTAGAAGCGGGCATTCACCCCACTCTTGTGAATGGCCTCCAGGATGCGCATGGTGCCCAGCGCGGTCACATCGCCGGTGTATTCGGGCAGGTCGAAGCTGACGCGCACGTGCGACTGTGCCGCCAGGTGATAGACCTCGTCCGGGCGGATATTGTAGATCAGCTCGATCAGGTTGCCGGACGCAGAGATATCCCCATAATGCAGACGCAGGTTGGCGCCGTTCTGGTTGTGGGGGTCGCGGTAGATGTGGTCGATGCGCTGGGTGTTGAAGGTGCTGGCGCGCCGGATCAGGCCGTGGACTTCATAACCTTTGGAGAGCAGAAGCTCCGCCAGGTAAGAACCATCCTGTCCGGTGATGCCAGTTATCAATGCCTTTTTCATACTTTCAAATCCTTTCCGAAATTATTGCAGATTGTGTCTTTATGCGCTATCCCCCATATTTCTTATTGTCTCCTGACAATTATGATAGCCAGGAGACATCATCGCTAACTTAAGATTCCGTGCCGGGGCAGGCGCGCCGGCAGTTTTCAGGCGCGCTCCGCCCTTCCGACACGCGTATGTCGGACTGGATGGCCTACGCATATCCAGTCGTAAAAAGCGCCGGAAAGTTACTTCCGGCGTTGAATTTTCCCTGCGTCCAATTCGATGGGTACCTGACGTTGGTTGCTTAAGAGCTGTAGCAGGACGCGCACCCGCTCACTACCCGGTAGGCGGGCGTCAAAGATGGCCTCAAATCCGGTAAATGGGCCTTCGCGGATAATCACCACATCGCCGCTCCTCAGCCCATCGAACACTTCACCGCCGGCAGCGGCGATCTCGTCCACGCGCTTCTGGACAGCATGGATCAAGTTTTCGGGCACAATCGCAGGTTCGTCGCCAAAACTTACCAGTCCCAGGGCGTGCGGCATCCACTGAAAGGTGGATTTACCTACCTGTTCCAGATCTACCTGCACAAACATGTATCCGGGGAAATAGGGCCGTACTTTGCGCGAGCGCGGGTTCACCGGGTTGATCCGCAGCCGGGGATAGTAACCTTCAATTCCCTGGGCGCGCACCTGGCGCCAGACCACGTCTTCTTTTCGGGCTTTGCTGCGCAGCGCATACCAATTTACCGGCATAAGTAGCATACTCCTGAGGCAATACCAGACGACAATTTTACCAGTTTTCCCCGCCGCATGCCTGCTTCAAGCGAGGCGGGAACCTGCGTGGGTGTGAAATTCGCCGGTCGCGGCAAAGGGAATTGGGCGGGTATTGTGTGCGGGGAAGTTCACGCTGTGCAGGCTCAGGCAATTTCCAACCCGGTGAGGCGCTCTACCACGCGGCGCAGCAGTGAAAACGGGAACAAGAACAGCAGGTGCAGCCCCAGGCTGAGACCCAATACAGTGGTGGCAGCCAAAGCAGCCTGGTTCAGGATGGGCGCCAGGTGCGCCAGCATCCAGGGCCCCGCGCCGGCGACCAGGGCAAGCGCC
>JBGSTO010000512.1:0-7236 GCA_041736465.1 Anaerolineales bacterium
TTTCAAATCCCTCGCCTGCCGGATTGGCTGGCGAGTATGAATAATTACGCCGGCGCAGCCGGAATTCTTACCGCAAGCGGCAAAACATCCACTTTTTCTGCAGACGATATCGCCGAATATAAGCAGGCGTGGGCCAACTCCGGCGCCAACTCCGGCGCCATCACCGGCATGCTCAACTGGTACCGCGCCGCGGTGCGCTATCCACCCCGCATGAACCCCGGGGCGCTGCAAACGCTCACTATGCCGGTGTTGATCGTATGGGGTCGGCGCGACGTCGCGCTGCAGTATGAGATGGCTGAAGCCAGCTTGAAATACTGCACCAATGGGCGGCTGATCACCTTGAATGATGCTACGCATTGGGTGCAGCACGACGAACCCCAGGCGGTAGCCCAGGCCCTTTTGGAATTCCTGGCCCAGGAACCGGAACCGATCTCTGCGTGAGCTGGGCTATCCTGGCGCGTCCCGCTGCTGATCCCGCAGGCGGTAATGCAACCCATCCTGCATTCGCAGCCTTTCCGCCGCCTGTTCCGCCGTCAGGTCGCGCTGCGCCTCTGCCAGCATCTCGTACCCCACCATGAATTTCTTGACCGTCGCCGAACGCAGCAGCGGCGGGTAGAAGTGGGCGTGCAGCTGCCAGTGCGGGCTTTCTTTGCCGTCGCCCGGCGAACCGTGCCAGCCCATCGAATAGGGGAACGAAGTCTCGAACAGGTTGTCATAGCGCACCAGCAGCCCTTTGAGCATCTCTGCCAGCGAGCGGCGCTCCCCCTCCTCCAGCCGGTCCAGGTGAGCCACGTGCCGGCGCGGCAGCAGCAGCGTTTCGAAAGGCCACACCGCCCAAAACGGCGCCATCACCAGCCAATGCTCGTTCTCCAGCACGATGCGCTCGCCCTGGGCAATTTCCGCCTCGGCATAGTCCAGCAGCAGCGGGCGCTGCTGCTGCCGGTAATACGCCAACTGCTGCGCCTCTTCCTTGGCGGGCTCGTTGGGCAGCGCCTGCCCCGCCCAGACCTGCCCGTGCGGGTGCGGGTTCGAGCAGCCCATGATGGCGCCTTTGTTTTCGAACACCTGCACCCAGCGGTACGCCTGCCCCAGCTCAGCCACCTGCGCTGCCCACAGAGCCACCACCTGCTGGATTTCGGGCACGCTCATCTCCGCCAGGCTCAAATCGTGACGCGGAGAAAAGCACAGCACCCGGCAGGTGCCGGAGCTGCTTTCATATTCCAGCAGCGGGTGCAGGCTGCCGCCGCTCACCGGCTTGCCCGGCAGCAGCGCGGCAAAATCGTTGGTGAAGGCGAAGGTGGAGGTGTACGCCGGGTTGCGGGCGCCTCCGGCGCGCTCGTTGCCGGGGCACAGGTAGCAGCCCGGGTCGTACTGCGGTCTGTTTTCGCCGGGCAGCTTTTCCACCTGTCCCAGCCAGGGGCGTTTGTTGCGGTGCGGCGAAACCAGCACCCATTCCCCGGTCAGCGCGTTGCGCCGCCGGTGGGGATCGTTGCTCCAATCAATGTCTGTTTGCATATTAATTCCTCTTTTTGCTGTTAACCGCGAAGAAAAAAGATCAACACAAAGGACACAAAGAAAGTGCAAAGTCCACAAAGGTTATTCTTTAAAATCCTTGTGATCTTTGTGTTCATTCTTCGTGTTCTTTGTGTTTCAGTCTTTTTGCATGCCATACCTGCCAGAATTTGCCCGGATCAACTCCAGCACCCGCGGCGGCGTAGCCGGTATCCGGCGCAGGCGCACCCCGATGGCGCGTGAAATGGCGTTTATGATCGCCGGCGCAGTCGGCAGGATTGCCGTCTCGCCCAGTCCCTTGGCGCCGAACGGGCCGTGGTAGCTGGGCGCTTCGATGAAGACCACCTCGATCTCCGGCACGGCATCGATCATCGGCAGGATATAGTTGCTGAAGCCGCTCGATATGCCGGGGATGTATTCTTCCAGCAGCGCCGAGCCGACGCCCATCATCACCGCACCCACCACCTGACCATGCGCGTCTTTGGGGTTTATCACCCGCCCGGCGTCGTGCACTGCCGCAATGCGCCGCGCCCGCACCTGCCCGGTTTCCATGTCCACCAGCACCTGCGCCGCCTGGGCGCCGGTGACGAACAGAGGGAGATATTCCGGGCGCGTGGCCTCGGGAAACAGCGGCGAGAGATCGAACACACCGCCGATCTTGCGAGATTTCCCCAGCCGGTCGAATTCGCTCGCCACCTCCGCCAGCGGAATCGCAATTGCCGGGTTGTCGCCTGCAGCCACGCTCCCCGCTTTTAAAACCAGCCCTGTCGGGTCCTGGTCCAGCATCTCGCCTGCCATCGCCAATATCTCGCTCTTCAGGTTTTCAGCCGCATTGACCACCGCGCTGCCGATGAAATAGGTGGCGCGCGAGGCGCCCTGCACGTTGCTGTCCGGCGTCAGGGCGGTATCGGCGTTGACCAGCTCGATGCGCTCCGAGCGCTCGCCCAACACCTCGCCCGCCAATTGCGCCATCACCGTCTTGATCCCCTGCCCGTAATCCGGCGCCGAACAGTACACGATGAAATGCCCGTCCTGGGCCAGCTCGGCGTAGCTGGGGATGCGCAGCGTCCCCGATTTGCCGAAGCGGTACCACATCCCCGCCAGCCCTACGCCCATGCGCATCTCGCCGCCCGCATTGGCGGCGTTGAACTGCTCTGCTTCCGCCAGGTAGCGCCGGTAATGCGGTCGCAGCGCCTCCAGCACTTCTCGATACGCCAGCGATTCGGCCACCGGGTAGCCCAGGGCTGAGGTCGACCCCTGCTGCAGGCGGTTGCGCAGGCGCAGCTCCAGCGGATCGGCATGCAGCGCCTGGCACAGCTCATCCAGGGCGCATTCGATGGCGAACACACCCTGCGGCGCGCCGAAGCCGCGGAACTGCCCGCACTTGGGGGCATTGGTGTATACCACCTGAGCCTGCAAATCCACCGCCTGCCAGGCGTACGGCCCGCTGGCGCCGGTGACCGCGTAGTTGGCAATATAGTACCCGGCGCTGTCATACCCGCCGGTATTGGCCTGGATGCGTGTTCGCAAGGCGGTCAGCTCACCCGCTTTGCTGGCGCCCAGTTTGAGCTGCATGTGATAGGGATGGCGCTTGGGTGTGGAGTCGAACACCTCACCCCGCGAGTACGCCAGGCGACACGGGCGGCGTGTCAGGTGCGTGACCAGCCCGGTGGCGACCAGGGGCCAGGGATCCTGCTTGCCGCCAAACGATCCGCCGGTGGGCGGTACGATCACCCGCACCCGGCTGGGGTCGATCCCCAGCGCCTGGGCGATATAGCCCTGCTGCCAGTGCGGCTCGTGCGTCGCACCGACCACGGTGACGCGGCCTTGCTCATCCAGGTAGCCGAATACGGCTTCGCGCTCCAGGGCGGAATGTTCCTGGAAGGCGGTGTCATACACCACCTCCAGCACCAGGTCGGATTTCTCGAAGGTCGCTTGCAGGTCGCCGTGAGCTGCCTGGAAGGTATTTAGAAGATTGCCCTCCGGGTACACCTGCACTGCACCCTCCTGCAGCGCCTCACCGCCGGCATACACGTGCGGCAGCGCTTGGTACTGCACGCGTACAGCGCCTGCCGCCAGGCTTGCTTGCTCCGGCGACTCCGCGGCAACCAGCGCCAGCGGCGAACCGGTTTGCCGCAGCGTATCTCCTACCGGCGTCAAAACAGGTTCGTCCTGCGAATATCCGCTCAGGCCATTTTCCCCGGGCACATCCTGCGCGGTCAGGATGCACACCACACCCGGCATCAGCCTGGCAGCCGAGGTGTCCAATTCCAGCAGGCGGGCATGCGGGTGTGGGCTGCGCAGCACATAAATGTACACCATCCTCGGCAGGGTGATATCCTCGGCGTAGCGCGTCTCTCCGGTCACCTTGCCGGTCGAGTCGATGCGCAGCCCGCTCCCGCCGATGGGAACCGGGTCAGACGCAGACATGGCATGTGAAACCGTCACCGTTCACCTCGAGACCAGGGTATGTGAAATTTCTTGCAATCGGGCTGGGCGGCTTGACACGCGCCGCAAACACATCTACAATATGTCTGGTTATCTATACAATTATACAACAATCCAATCCGGCTGCAGAAGGCAAAAAGATGACGGCGGTCAAATCAGGACTGGTGCCGCGTTACTACCGGCTCAAACAAATCCTCGAAGGGCGCATGGTCTCCGGCGAGTTTGCCCCCGGCGACCGCTTCCCCACCGACGAAGAGCTGACCCAGGCATACGACCTGAGCCGCGGCACCGTACGCCGGGCGGTAGATATGCTCGTCGAGGAAGGCCGCCTGCGCCGCGAACAAGGCCGCGGCACTTTTGTCACCACGCCGCAGCTCTCGCCCGTATTTTTCCGCCTGGGCGATTTCTCTGAAGAAATGCGCCACCGTGGGCGCCAACCGGGCACCAGGCTGCTGCAGCGGCGGATTTTTCCCGCCAGCGACGAGATCGCTGACCGCCTGCAATTGTGCAGCGGCGAAGACGTCATCGAGATCGCCCGCTTGCGCCTGGCGGACGGCAGACCCATGGCATACGAAATCCGCTACCTGGCGCACAACCTGTGCCCCGGTCTGCTGGACGAAGACCTGGAAGTTCAATCTATCCACAGCCTGCTGATCGATAAATACAACATCCCCCTGACGCGCGCCGTGCATACCATCGAAGCGCGTGCGCTCTCACCGCAGGAGGCCGCCCTGCTGCAGGTGCCGCCCGGCGCGGCCGGTTTTGCGGTCGATCGCCTGACCTACACCCTCAACAACCGCCCCGTCACCTGGTATCGCATCATCTATCGCGGCGACGAATATACAGTCACTGCTGAATTTCAACTTCCGGAGGAAAGATGACCATCATAATAGACGGTTCGAACCTGACCATCGAAAAGCTTGTGCGCATCGCCCGGCATCGCGAGCCGGTGGCGCTGCATGCCGAGGCGCTGGAGCGCATCAAAGCCTGCCGCCAGATGCTGGACGAGAAGATCCTGGCCCACGAGATCATGTACGGCGTCAACACCGGCATCGGCGAGTTCTCTGAAGTCGTGCTGAACGATGAGCAGGTCGAGCAGTTCCAGCGCTATCTGATCTACAACCATGCTGCCGGCATCGGCGAGCCGGTGGCGGAAGAGTACGTGCGCGCCGCCATGGCAGGTCGCATCAACGTGCACGCCCACGGCAACTCGGGCTGCCGCCCGGAGATCACCCAGACGCTGATCGCCATGCTCAACAAGGGCGTGACGCCGGTGGTATGCCAGAAAGGCTCGGTCGGCGCCTGCGGCGACCTGGCGCCTATGTCGCAGATCGCCCTGCTGCTGATGGGCGAAGGCGAAGCTTTCTACCAGGGCGAGCGCCTGCCCGGTTGCCAGGCGCTGGAGCGCGCCGGCATCCCGATCCCCGGTTTACAGGCCCGCGACGGGCTGGCGACCATCAACGGCTCCAACCTGATGACCGCCATCAGCGCCCTACACCTTTACGACATGAACCGCTGGCTGAAGCAGGCAGAGATCGCCTGCGCCATGACGCTGGAAGCGCTGTTCGCCAACATGAAGCCTTATGACCTGCGCGTGCACCAGGTGCGCGGCTTCTCCGGCGCCGTGCGCAGCGCCCGGGCGATCATGAAGTGCATCGCCGGCAGCGACCTGGTGACCGGCAAGATGAAGGTCAAAGTCCAGGATGCCTACTCGATGCGCTCCACTCCGCAGGTGATCGGCGCCGCCCACGACGCCATCGCCTATGCCAAATCCCAGGTGGAAATCGAGCTGAACGGCGTTGGAGATAACCCCATCTTTCTGCCCGAGTACCGCCTGACGCTGACCGGGGCAAACTTCCAGGGCTCGCCGGTCAGCCTGCCGATGGATATGGCTGGCGCCGCCATCACCATGGTGTGCGTGCTCTCTGAACGGCGCTTCAACCGCCTGACCAACCCCAATCTCAGCGTGGGGCTGCCCGCCTTCCTCACCAAAGGCGCCGGTATGATGTCGGGCATGATGCTCAGCCAGTACACAGCCGACATGCTCATCGTGGAGCAGCGCATCCTGTGCATGCCTGCCTCTATACAATCCATCCCCGCCGCTGCCGACCAGGAAGACTTTGTCTCCATGGGCATGAACACCGCCCTGAAGAACGAGCAAATCCTGGACAACGCCTACGGCGTGCTGGGAATTGAGTTCATGGGCGCCGCTCAGGCGTTGGATTTCCGCCAGCAGGCAGTTCCAGCCGCGGCTGCCGCTGCCGGTGCAGGCACCACCGGTTTAAGCACCGCCAGTGTGCACACCGCCGCCTTCTCCCCCGGCGCGGGCGTGCAGGCGGCGCACCACGTTGTGCGCCAGCATGTGCGCCATCTGGACGAAGACCGCCCGCTGTATGCCGACCACAACGCCATGAAAGCGCTGGTCAAATCCTGCCAGATCCTGGAAGCCGTCGAGAACGTGGTCGGCAGCCTGGAATAAGCGCTCCCCGCGATCAGGAGAAAACCGTGATGACCACACACAGCAACTACACCGCCTATCTCACTCCCCAGTTTCGCAAAATATCCCCCGACCAGGTAGAGCAGCTGCACCACGCCAGCCTGGAGATCCTGGAGCGCACCGGCGTGCGCCTGTACGAGCCGGAGGCCCTGGAGCTGCTGCAAAAGCGCGGCATTCTGGTGGAAGATGGCAACCGCGTGCGCATCCCTTCCGGGCTGGTAGAGTGGGCGCTGTCTGTAGCTCCCAGGCGCACCGTGCTGTGCGATCGCCACGGGCGGCGGGTGATGCCGCTCGAGCGCCACAACGTGTTCTACGGCACCGGCTCCGACTGCCCCAACGTGATCGACCTGCATACGGGCGAGCGCCGTCCGGGAACCCTGCAGGACATCGTCGAGGCCACCACCATCTGCGACGCGCTGCCCAACATCGACTTCCTAATGTCCTTCTGCCTGGCATCCGAGCTGCCGCAGGATACCGCCGATCGCCAGCAGATGCGCGCCATGCTCATGAACAGCACAAAACCGATCCTGTTCGTGACCACCGAATTCGAGGGCTGTGTGGACGCCGTGCGCATGGCAGAAGCGGTAGCCGGCGGCGAAGAAGCCCTGCGCCGCAGCCCGCTGTGCGCCTGTTACATCAACGTCACCGCACCGCTGCGCCACAATCAGGAAGCGCTGAAGAAGCTGCTCTTCCTGGCGGGCAAAGGGCTGCCCACCACCTACACGCCGGTGGTGCTGCGCGGCGCCTCCGGCCCGGTGACTGCCGCCGGCGCCATCGCC
>JBGSTO010000526.1:0-1552 GCA_041736465.1 Anaerolineales bacterium
CTGCTGCTGCATGGCAGCCGGGAGTGGGAAACGCCAGGCGCCTAGCAGCGCCGCGCCAGACAGGATGGCGATCGCCAGAAAGACCGGGCGCCACCCGCCGCCTAACCAGATGGCCGCGCCGAGAGCCAGCGGTCCGGCGACGACGCCCAGAGAACCGGCAAACGTCCAGCGCGCCATGTTCTGTTCGCGGCGTTCAGGCTCGGCATCCATCAGCGCGGCCTGTGAAAGGCTGACAAATGCGCCCGAAGCAGGGTTGAAGAGCAAATAGGCAATCAGGATCGCTGCGAATGTCTGGCTTTGCGCAACCAGCACCAGCGCCAGGATAAAGGCTATTCCCCCTCCCAGAATTAAGAGCCGCCGGTTCCAGATATCCGCCAGGATGTCCATCCCGGTCTCCAGGATGGAAGCGATAAAATTGGGCAGCGCCAGCAAGATCCCGATTTGGGTGTAACTCAACCCCAGGTCTGTGCGGATCAAAGGCCAGGCGGCTTCGCGCGCGCCGAAAGCCAACTCATCGACAAACTCGACCAGCAGCAGGGTCAGGGTAAAAACCATCGGCGCTGCCAGAAAACGCGCCGGTTTCGAAGCGGGCATGGGCGATTCTCTCCGGCAGGATAACAACAGCCCGGTCAGCGCTGTCGAAAACGGGCAGTACCGGCCGGGCTGAAAGCAGCTTACTGAAAAATTGGCGTTAGATCATCAAGAGCAGAGGCTGTTCCACATAGCGTGCCATCGCTTGCAAGAAGCGTGCAGCTTCTGCCCCGTCGCTCACCCGGTGATCCACTGAAATTGTGGCATTCATGCGCATTCCGGGTACGATCTGCCCATCCTTGACCACCGGCACTTCTCTGGCAGACCCTACCGCCAGGATCGCCGCCTCCGGCGGGTTCAGGATTGCAATGAACGACTCAACGTCGAACATTCCCAGGTTGCTTACCGAGAAAGTCGATCCTTCGATATCATCGGGGCGCACCTTGCCATCCCGCGCCCGAGCCGCCATACTGCGCACCTCCGCAGAGATCTGGCGCACAGATTTGCGATCTGTATCGCGGCATACCACGGTCAGCAGACCGCCTTCTACCGCCACGGCAACACCGACGTTGACCGCGCCGCGGCGGATGATTTGATCGCCTTTAAAGGTCGCATTCAGGTTGGGGAACTCGCGCAGCGCCAGTGCAACCGCCTTGAGCAGGTAATCGTTGACCGACGTCTTTTCACCCTCCGGCAGCAGCGCATTGACTTCCTGGCGCAGAGCCATCACAGGCGCCATATCATATTGGTGGGTGACGTAAAAATGCGGCACCTGCTGCTTGGATTCGGTCATGCGCCTGCCAATGGCAGCCCGCAGACGGTTCACCGTGACCACCTGGTCTTCGGGAGCCGCTCCAGCCTGAACAGGCATAAACGGCGGCGCTGCTGCGCCTGGCGCCGGCGCAGGCGCAGGCGCCGGTTTTGCCGGAGAGGCCGCTGCAGCCGCAGAAACCTTTGCGGGCTGGAAGGATTCAATGTCTTTCTTGGTAATCCTCCCGCCCGGCCCGCTGCCCGTCACCTG
>JBGSTO010000539.1:0-15964 GCA_041736465.1 Anaerolineales bacterium
CAGGAGAACTGCCGCGAGGTGGCGGTGTGCCAGATCAACGCCGGAGAGCCTTTCGGCATCTCCACTTTGATCCAGCCGCGCGTCTTCACTTCCACGGCGCGCTCCTGCGGGCCGAGCCGGGTGATCCAATTCGACGCCCAGGCGCTGGTGGAGCTGTTCCAAGGCGACCCCGCTCTGGAGCTGCTGCTGATGCGGCGCATGGCGGAAGCGGCGATCTCGCGCCTGCACGCCACGCGGGTGCAGTTGGCGGCAGCCTGGTCGTAGCCGGCGCTGCTCGAGAGCGAATCTGATGTTGGCGAAAATGGGGGATGAAAGGGGGTAAAAGGCGGGTTGGTTTGCCGCGCCGGAGTACGGTTGAATAAACAAAACTCGCACCGGCGATCTGCCTGGTGCGAGCTGGTGTTGAGCGGGCGATGGGATTCGAACCCACGAATATCAGCTTGGAAGGCTGATGCCTTACCACTTGGCGACGCCCGCGGTTTTTCCACCATATATGGCGGTTGTTCAGGGCTCATACCCCCACATGTGGGAGTTGTCGTTCCCAGTGCTCAAACCCGATATGTCAAGTATAATGCCCTACCTGCGACCTCTTTTTAGCCGTTGGTAACACTATTTTACCCACTAATACAGATGCTGGCAAGGCTGGCATTCGCCTCACCGTGAGGTCTGCAAATTGGGGGCACCAGATAAATTTGTTGTTGCTCCTCATATCATTTCAGCCTATAATGAAACCACATCGGGGCTCTACATTTAAGTAAGGAGGCTGACCGTATGACCGTCTGGTGGATGACGATCAACCGTGCGATGGGCAACTCGTACGCCGATCTGAAACAGCGCCAGGTGATCGCTCAGGGTTGGCCGCACCTGGGGGATTTATCCGGCGTGGTGCGCGAGTTTTTTCCCCCAGCGAAGCACCTCCGTGAGGGGTTCGAAGCCCGCATCCAGCAGCTCGCCCGGGCGAGGTATCCCGAAGACGCCGCCAAACCGCCCCAGGCTCTGCGCAACTTATACAATCTGCTGTGCATAACCACCGGCGACCTGATTGTTGCCGTCGAGTCGGCCCACGGCGCGGGGCCGGTGATGGGCATCTGCCATGCTGAGCGCAATGCCTGGCAGAGCTACCGCCGCGACGACCCGTATGCCTGCGACTACGCCCACACAGTGTGCTTCCCTGCTCGCTGGCTGGACTGGCGCGAGATGCATGCCGATCCGCCCAGGCCGCCGGCCATGATCGCCGGCGTCGCCCGCATGGGGCGTGAGCAGGCAGACAGGGTGCGGGATATCTGGTCTCGATATCGTTCCAAGCAAGGATAACGGATGGCAAACTCCAATCACCTCGACACTTCGACCCTGGAAAACTGGCTGTGGGAAGCGGCGTGCAAGATCCGCGGCCCGGTCGATGCCCCCAAGTACAAAGACTACATCCTGCCGCTCATCTTCCTGAAACGGCTTTCCAACGTCTTTGCCGACGAGGTGGAAGGTTTAGGGCAGCAGTACGGCGACGCGGCGATCGCCCAGGAGCTGGTCGAAGCCGACCACAGCCTGGTGCGCTTCTACGTCCCGCCCAAATCGCGCTGGTCAACGCTGGCGCAGCGCTCGCTGGTCGGGCTGGGCGAGGCGCTGACGGACGCAGTGCGGGCAATTGCACGTGAAAACCCTCGATTGGCGGGAGTGATCGACGTGACCGACTTCAACGCCACCACCGCCGGGCAGCGCATCATCAGCGACGAGCACCTGCACGAGCTGGTCCAGGTGCTCAACCAGCACCGCCTGGGCCTGCACGACGTCGAGCCGGACATCCTGGGCCGGGCTTACGAGTACCTGCTGCGCAAATTCGCCGAGGGGCAGGGCCAGTCCGCCGGCGAGTTCTACACCCCGCGCATGGTGGGTGTGCTGATGGCGAAGCTGCTCGACCCGCAGCCCGGCATGAGCGTGTACGACCCGACCTGCGGCTCCGGCGGCTTGCTGATCAAATGCCACCTGCAACTTGTCGATGCGCACGGTGTCCAAACCAACGGGAGGAAAGTGCTGCCTTCCACCGTCGCCCCATTGAGGGTCTACGGGCAGGAGATCAACCCCACCACCTTTGCCATGGCGCGCATGAACGCCTTCATCCATGATATCGAGGCCGAGATTGCCCTGGGCGACACCATGCGCAGCCCGCGCTTCCTGCAGGAAGACGGCAGCCTGCGGCGCTATGACCTGCTGACCGCCAATCCGATGTGGAACCAGGCCTTCCCCACCAGCATGTACGAGAACGACCCCTTCGAGCGCTTCAGCCGGGGCATCCCGCCCGGTTCCAGCGCTGACTGGGGCTGGGTACAGCACATGCTGGCGTCGCTAGCGCCAAATGGTCGCATGGCAGTGGTGCTGGATACCGGCGCGGTCTCAAGGGGCAGCGGCAACCAGGGTTCCAACCGCGAGCGCGACATCCGCAAGCTGTGCGTCGAGGGGGATATGTTTACAAAGGGCGACCTGGTGGAGGCGGTCATCCTGCTGCCCGAGAACCTGTTCTACAACACCACCGCCCCGGGCATTGTGATGGTGGTCAACAAAGCCAAACGCCACCCCGGCGAGATCCTGCTGGTCAACGCCAGCAAGCTGTTCGTCAAGGGGCGCCCCAAGAACGAGCTGACCGACGAGCACGCCGCCCACATCGCCGGGCTGTACGATGAATGGAGAGCGGAGGACAGCCTTTCCGCCATCATCACCACCGCCGAGGCGGCGCGCAACGACTATAACCTGAGCCCCAGCCGCTATGTCAGCAGCAGCGATGAGGAGCCGGTGCTGCCGCTGGAGGAAGCAGTGGTTTTGCTAGAGGAAGCAGAGGAAGAAAGAGTGGAAGCTGATAAAGCATTGGCTGAGATCTTGGCAAGATTGGGCCTCTTGAGGGAGTAAAGCCACCGATGCTAACGGAGATTTACAAAGAGACCCCAATAGGTCCTATACCTCAGGACTGGGAAGCAGTACCGCTCAGTAGTGTTTTTGCAGAGGTTGACTACAGGGTTCGAAATTTTGAGGGAGGAAACGCCTCAGAGTTCGAGGTTCTATCACTAACTAAAAACTTTGGCCTTATCCTTCAAAGCGAACGCTTCAAGAGCCGGATAGCCACCGAAGATGTAAGCAACTACAAGGTTGTTCAACGTGGACAGCTAGTATACAACCCTTATGTTATTTGGGAGGGTGCTGTTCACGTACTGCGAAATTTTGACTTCGGTCTGGTAAGCCCCGCTTATCCAGTTCTCGAAGCTAAACAAGGTGTCGCAGATCCTTATTTCCTTGATGATATGCTGAGAACACCGTTAGCAATCGCTGCGTACAACCGTTACGCAGCAGGAGCAGTTAATCGAAGGCGAGCAATAAGCAAGAGGGATTTTGGGCAAATACTCATCCCCCTCCCTCCCCTCCCCGAGCAGCGCCTCATCGCCTATGTGCTGAGCACCGTGCGCCGCTCCGTCGAGGCCAGCGAGCGAGTCATCGCCGCCGCCCGTGAGCTGCAGCGCTCGCTGATGAAGTACCTGTTCACCTACGGGCCTGTGCCCATTGACCAGGCGGATCAGGTGGTGTTGAAGGACACGGAGGTTGGGAAAGTACCGGAGGGGTGGGAGGTTGTCCAATTTGGTAGCATCATCGATATCAAATCGGGACAAGTAGACCCCCGGGAACCACCTTACAATGACATGCTACATATAGGACCTGAAAACATTGAGGAAGCAACGGGGAGGCTATTGGCGCTACAATCCGCCAAAGAGCTTAAACTCATCAGTGGTAAGTATCTTTTTACGTCTAATGACGTTGTTTACTCAAAGATCCGCCCATATCTGAGAAAAGCAACTTTGCCAGGTTTCACAGGCATTTGTAGTGCAGATATGTATCCATTACGGCCAATGGAAGGTCGGCTATCGATCAACTACATCTTCCATTACTTGCTAAGTGACATTTTTACCAGGCAGGCGATTTCGCACCAGTCACGGACAGGTATACCCAAGATCAATAGGGTGCAATTAAACTCAACTGTCATCCCCGTACCTGGCAAGGGCAGTCAGCTCGAGATAGCAAATTTCTTCTCTGCAATAGATCGAAAGATTGAGGGTGAACTAAAAAGCAAAATGTCTCTCGAAACCCTCTTCAACAGCTTGCTCCACCACCTGATGACCGGCAAGGTGCAGGTGGCTGACTTGCCGATTGTGAACGCTTCCGAAGAAACAGATCTCTGAGCCCTCCACAATTTGGGGAAACCGGTACCGATGAATGCAACCACCAGCACACCCGAACACCTGAAACCGGCGGCGCGCCGTCTAGTCGCCGAGCTGGAAAGTCAGAAAACCGCTCCCGACGCCACCGTCCAGCGCACGCTCGACGCCCGCGATGCTGTCCTGGCTCGCTACCAGGTCGTTTTCTCCCTGGAAAACATTGCCTCCATCACCGCCGAGGAGTTCAGGTCCTTCCTGCTCTTCGAGAACAACCAGCACTGGTGGGGGCTGCACCGCCAGGGCGGCTTCATCACCGCCGATATGGATCTGCTGCGTGAGGCGCTGTCCCTGTTGGTGGATGAGGGCCGGCCCACCGGCGAGCGACTGGACCGGCTGATCTCCAGGAACGGGCCGCTGGTGCCCCACCTGGGCCGTGCCGTGCTCACCGCTATCCTGCTGGTCGCCTATCCCGATCGCTATGGGGTGTGGAATAGCGCCTCCGAAGCCGGTCTCAAGGAGCTGCAGGTCTGGCCGAGGTTCGAGCGCGGCGCATCCTTCGGTGAACGCTACACCGCTGTAAACCAGGTGCTGCTGGCCCTTTCCCAGGAGGCAGGCGTCGATCTGTGGACGCTGGACGCCCTGCTTTGGCGGATGCTCCGTCCCGCGCCCGATGGGGATGAGGCAGAAGGTGGAGCAGAGCCGGCGGCAGGCGAGCAGCCCCAGCAGCGTTTCGGGCTGGAACGGCACCTGCACGACTTCATGCGCGACAACTGGAATGGGATCGGCCACTTCAAGGACTGGCGCCTGTACGAACAAGACGGCGATCTGGTGGGCTACGAGTACATCACCCCCATTGGGCGCATCGACCTGCTGGCGCGACACAAGAGCGCGACCAAATGGCTGGTGGTCGAGCTGAAGCGCAGCCAGAGCAGCGACGACACGGTCGGGCAGACGCTGCGCTACATGGGCTGGGTGCAGGAAAACCTGGCCGAGACCGGGGATGAGGTCGCCGGCCTGATTGTGTGCCATGCCGGCGACGAGAAGCTGCGCTACGCCCTCAAATTTGCCCGCAACGTGGAGCTGATGCTGTACGAGGTGGATTTTCATTTACGCAAACCGTGAGGCAGTTGGTTGAGGAGTAGCAGTCAAGTGGGAGGCAGCAGCATGGATGAGCAGATTAGCCGGATGGATGCAAAGTTCCTGGAATGGATGACTGGGATTGCTGAAAGGTGGCAATGGACGCTCGATGACGTCGCCGAGCACCTGGATGATGAGTTCACCGACATCGAGAACCGCGTGGCATGGTATCCCAGGCTGGCGCTTTTGCTTGCGAGGGAGGATTGGACGGTTGACGAGTTCGGGAGGGTGGTTAAAAAGTGTAGTTCGTTCAGTGGACGTCATGACCGCGGGCAGCTAGACGACATGCTCAACCATGAACAGGCAGCCAGGCAAGCAATCATTGACCTGGTCCAATTTTACCCGGAGAGCACATCTGATATCGTCCATCGCATTGATAATTTTGTCTCTCTGGCTGTTGACCTCGGATTTTGGAACCGATCCAATAACTCCGCCGACAGGGCCAGGGCAGGATTGCTTGCCAGTCTGCTGCTTACTGCTCTTTACCCTCGCAAATTTGTAGATTTTCGCCAGGAGCGTTGGAAGGCGTTTGCGGAGCTACTTGGTTATCCAGGCCCCCCAAAAGGAACTTCGTACGGGAAGAAGTTGGTCTGGGCCGGCGAACTGGCAGGAGCGATCGTCCAGACGCCGACCTTCGAACGCTACTGGCTGCGGCACGGGGAGCCGTTCTGGGTGCTGGCCGGGCTGTGCATTCACGGCCCTGAACCTGAGAAACCCGCCATCCTGGGAGAGACATTTCCCGAAGGACGAATCATAGAAAGCCTGCACAAACGCCACGAGCGCAGCCGTAAGGTGGTGGAGTTGGCCAAGCAGAAAGCCTTTGCCAAAAACTCAAACCTGCCCTGCGAGGTGTGCAGCTTCAGCTTTGTGGAACGTTACGGGGAGGCCGGCGCGAGGATCATCGAAGCCCACCACAAAACACCGCTCTCCCAGCTCACCGGAGAGGTGAAGACCAGGGTCGAGGACATCGCACTGCTGTGCTCCAACTGCCACCGCATGATCCACGCCGGCCCGCGTACATTGAGTGTTGATGAGCTGCGCCAGATGGTGCGATCACTGGCAAAAGAATGACAGGGATGCAGGTGCACGAGCAGTTCGAACGGTTGGTCGCCGCTTACCGGCGGCTGGAAGAGGCGGAGGCGCAGGCTGTGTCGCGGCAAGTGCAGCAGCACCATACCAGCCTAGCCATCCTGGCTGCCAAGGCAGGCGTGCTGCCGGAAACAAAGGCGCTGCCGGTTACCGTGCCAGTGATCTTTGGGCGCCCCTACGATGAAAACTTCATCAGCAACTATCTGGCTTACGTCCTTGACCCCCAACGCAATGGCCTGGGAGATGCGCCGCTCAGCGTCTTGCTGTCCCTGGCGGGCTGCCAGATTGAGCCCGATCTCGATGAGGTGAAGATATCTCGCGAGTTTACCCTGGCTGATAGCAGCCGGATCGACCTGCTGATCATCATCGGCGAAGAGCTTGTGTTGGGGATCGAGAACAAGATCTTCGCCAGCGAGGGCAGCCAGCAGACTCAGAAGTATGAGCGGATGATCCGCGCTGCTTTCCCTGACCACCAATGCTGGTACATCTTCTTGACCCCCGAAAAAACGGCTGCCTCTTCGGAGGCTTTTTACCCTCTCTCCTATCGGGAGATGCTGCAGGCTTTTAGGAAGATCGCCTTTGACTGGAAAGCCGATATCCGTAAAAGTGTGCTGTGGGATGATTTCCTCACCCACCTGGAGGCATATATCGTGATGGATAAAAACTTCTCTGCATTTTCCGAAAAGACCAGGCTGTACATCGAAAACTACCAGATGATCAAGGATATCGAGCGCAGTTTTTTGCAGGATTGGGAGCGGTTGATCAGTTATCTGACATCTCTGGTAGGTGAACAGTATCCTGAACCAGATTGGGTTGTCGATTTTTCTGAAGCGCCCAGCAGAAACTGGCATCAAATTTCGAAAAGCTCGTGGCGTGGCACAGGCTATTTCATCCATTATGAGTTCTGGTTTTCTCCGGAAATGCTGGCCAATCGCCAGTTTTATCTGATGGTAGACGTGGGCCGCCTGACTAGCCAGCTTCTCTCTCTCTTCGAGGCTCGTTACCCTGCTGAGGAAGCCAAGTACCAGCAGAGCGGCATCCAGTTCCGGCCGCGCAATCGAAAGATCGCCATTGCATGGAAGAAGTATACGCTGGAGAGCGATGAGATCGATGGAATCGGGAACAGTTTCTTAGCTGCGCTGGATGAGTTTGATTTCTTAACCCCAGTGATCGATGAGGTGATCGCTGAATTCGAGGCAAGTAAGGCAAAGGAAGTTGGAGCAGATAACCCGTAACCGGAGAAGACAAGCACCTCAACCGGCTGTTAACCATTTTACACGATACTAACGCCATGCCTGACATTGTACTGAGCGAGATCGACCATTTTCTGGAGCGCTATCGCGCCTTCACTTCCGGGGAGGTGGATGGGCAAGTAGATGCGCTGCTGGCGGGATTCGAGCGGCTGAGGGATGGCTTTGTCCGCCTGCAGAAGGAAGTGCTGGAAGAAGCCCGTACTCGGGCGCCGGCCTTCAACGTCTTTCAACTGCTGGGATTGTCGCGCTATGAGACCCGTACCCACTCGGCCATGCTGGCCCACCTGTTGCAGCCGGATGGCAGCCACGGGCAGCAGCACCTTTTCCTGGAGGCGTTCCTGGCCCGCTGCCGCCGGCGTCACCAGGACTTCCCCCGGCTGCTCGGGGAGACATCCAGCGCTCGCTGGCAGGTGTCCACCGAGCTGGTCACCCCCGATGGGCGGCTGGATATCGTCTTGCGCTGCCCGGAACTGAGCTACCTGTGCGTGATCGAAAACAAGGTGGATGCCTACGAGCAGACTGACCAGTTGCTGCGCTACGGCAGGTGGCTGAAGTCGCAGGCGCAGGAGTACCCATCCCAGGCGCTGGTCTTCTTGACGGTCCACGGGAACCTGGCTTACACCGCCCAGGATACCCCGCACTACCCATTGTCGTATCACCAGGATATCTCCGCATGGCTTGAGGAAACGCTGGCACAGATCCAGGCGCCAAACGTGCTTGAGGTTGTGAGGCAGTACCTGGAGCTGGTGAGACGGCTGTAGCCCCGATTGCTTTGCATGAGGTGATGTATGGCATATGAAGATAAGATCCTCGATTTTCTTGCTCAGTCGGGAAACCTTGGTGTAGCGATGCAGGTCGCCGAGTACGTGCAGAAGCTGACCGAAAAAGTTCACCAGGATTTTTGGACACGGTTTGACGAGGCGGCTATGAGCCGGTTGAACTCCTCTGAACATCGTGAACTATGGGTGTTCTCTCCCTTTCCCCCCTCGAGGTGGGCAACTGCGTGGGGCACCTGCTCCTTCCGGCCAATCAAAAAAAGCTCTACTCCTCTTCTTCAGGTACCCATGCAGCAGGAGACAAAAAACACTCGTTATCGTTTACTGCTAGGTGTCGAGTGGTCAGCAGAACCGAGAGACGTCCAACACTTACCGGCATTTGACCGATTAGTGGTCAGGCTGAGGGCAATGAATTTGACGTTCTCTAATCAGAGATGGCCTGGGTGGAACACATTGGATTACCAGATCCACAGTGAAAAGTTTATATTGCGGGCAGTACACGAGCCGGAAGCGCTGGTAAATGAGATTGCCGGGGTTTACTGGCAGTTTTTCCTGGAGATCCGGTCGCTCGTGGAGGAAGTGAACCGGGAGGTGCAAATGCCCGAATAGGTTCTTTGGGGCACAGTGATTAAGAAATGCAACGCTGACATCGAAAAAACAATGCAAAGCAGCTGGAGTGTGCGATTTGCAACCAACTGAACAAGGTCACCTATATCAAACATTTGGTAGCCCAGACCGGTACTACGCGCAGGGACTACTGCCCGTTTTGTATGACTTTAGTCCGGCAACCCAAAAAATGATCCTTGGCCTCCCGCCAGAACACAAGCAGGAGGTGGAGAGAACTCACTCGGAGTGGAATGCAGCCATTCGCGAAAACATCCGACGAGAGACGGGCCTCAGCATCAGTAGCCGCAATACACGCCAGGCTGTATCAATCCGCGTTCTCGATGGGCTGCCAGTGCCATTGGCGCAAGCATTGGATAATGTGCAGCAGATTGAGCTTTGGCCGCTCCCCCTCTACCGGAGCACATTCGAACAGACATCGAATGGGATCTCTTTGCTCGCCGAATATTTATCCGCTATAGAACTGTATGGTCTTTCTTCAACCAACATTGACAAATTAACTACAGTTCAAATGACGGTCCAAGCATTGCTCGAGCAGTTGGCTGAGATGGAT
The DNA here is from genome assembly GCA_041736465.1 of Anaerolineales bacterium. Taxonomy (GTDB): domain Bacteria; phylum Chloroflexota; class Anaerolineae; order Anaerolineales; family UBA4823; genus JAJUJL01. The sequence continues at coordinate 9,626 of JBGSTO010000539.1, forward strand.
ATCATCCAAAAGATCCTAAGGATCGATGAGGATGTGTTAGGTTCGTACTTCTTCTACAGGTCCGAGATACATCTCTACTGGATGGCCATTAGCCTGGTTTCAGCCATACTCGATGTACCGCCATCAGATCTCACGTTGGTAGTCCTGACACATGAGTTGGCGCATGCATACACCCATCTAGGCTTGGATATCGACGGAAAGAATTGGGAAACCGATGCCTTCTCCAGCACAGAAACTTCTCTCATCGAAGGTCTCGCCCAGTTTTATACGCAGCAGGTCGGGATACGCTTAAGAGAGCGAGTTCCTGGAATGGAGATCGCGTTCGAAAAACTACTGGCTAAGCAGTCGCCTACCTATACTGAGTTTAAAATTTGGGGCAAGCCGACCGACCCGCATCTTGGGGAGGTGGTCAGGTTCAGCCTGATTGCCTGCCGGTTGAATCAGATGAAGCGTCACGCTGATTTTGTCCATCTTTTGGCGGATAACCAGGAGAGAGTTGCATCAAGCCGGTCATCCAGACGAGCATGATGTCCAGAGGCAACACATAAGAGGGTCTTGGCAATGAGTATCGGCGCAGAAAAAAGTGGTGTCCAATATCCGCTGATCAACTACGCCACCCAGGTTGGCTGGAAGTATCTCAGCCCCGAGCAGGCGCTGCTCTTGCGCGGCGGAGAGAACGGCCTGCTGCTGCGGGAAACCTTCCTGGCGCAGGCGCAGCGGCTCAACCCCGGCATTGTCGACCACGGGCGAGCAGAAGACCTGGCGCGGCGCATCAGCCGCGTGCTGCCGCGCATCGAGGGCAACCTGGAAGCCTGGGAGTACCTGCGCGGCCTGAAGACGGTCTTCGTGCCCAGCGAGAAGCGCGAGCGCAACGTGCGCCTGCTGGACGGTGACTGGGAGAAAAACACCTATCACGTCACGGACGAGCTGCGCTTCTACAACGACACCTACCGCATCCGCCTGGACGTGGCTTTCTTCATCAACGGCGTCCCTGTCCTGCTGGTAGAGGCCAAGGCCGCCACCAAGCTAGAAGGCATCGCCGAAGCGCTCGAACAGGTGCGCCGCTACCACCGCGAGGGGCCCGAGCTGCTCTCGCTGATGCAGCTGCACACTCTTACCCACCTGGTTAGCTTCTACTACGGCCCGAGCTGGAACACCTCTCACAAGTCGCTGTTCAATTGGCGCGATGAGGCTGCCGGCATGGACTTCGAGAGCCTGGTCAAGTCCTTCGTGCACCCGCAGCGGTTGACCCGTATGCTGCTTGATTTCATCCTCTTCACCCGCAAGGACGAAGAGCTGAGCAAGGTCATCCTGCGCCCTCACCAGATGCGGGCTGTGGAGCGGGTGGTGCGGCGCGCCGCCGATGAGAAGAAGCAGCGCGGCTTGATCTGGCACACCCAGGGCTCGGGCAAGACCTACACCATGATCGTCGCCGCCAAGCAGATCCTGGAAAACCCGCTCTTCGAGAACCCCACCTTGCTGATGCTGGTCGACCGCAACGAGCTGGAAGCGCAGCTCTTCGGAAACCTGGCCTCGGTCGGCTTCGGGCATGTGGAGGTAGCCGGCTCCAAACGCGAACTGCAGGAGCTGCTGGCCAGCGACCGGCGCGGCCTGATCGTCAGCATGATCCACAAGTTCGATGACATCCCCGCTAACCTCAACACCCGCCGCAACTTCTTCGTGCTGGTGGACGAAGCCCACCGCACCACCGGCGGCGACCTGGGCAACTACCTGATGGCCGCCCTGCCCAACGCCACCTACCTGGGCTTCACCGGCACGCCTATCGACCGCACCGCCTACGGCAAGGGCACTTTCGTCGTCTTCGGGCGAGACGACGAGCAGGGCTATCTGGATAAATACAGCATCGCCCAGTCCATCGAAGACCGCACCACCGTCCCGCTGCACTACGCCCTGGCGCCCAGCGAGCTGCGCGTCGACCGCGAGACGCTGGAGCGCGAGTTCCTGAGCCTGAAGGAGGCCGAGGGCATCAGCGACCTGGAGGAGCTTGAGCGCGTGCTGCAGAAAGCGGTCACCTTGCGCAACATGCTCAAGAGCCGCGACCGCATGCGGAAGGTGGCCGCCCACGCCGCCGAGCACTACCTGAGCGTGGTCAAGCCGATGGGCTACAAGGCCTTCCTGGTGGCAGTCGACCGGGAGGCATGCGCCATTTACAAGGAGCTGCTCGACCGGCTCCTGCCGCCCGAGTACTCACAGGTGGTCTACAGCCCGGCGCACAATGACAGCGAGCAGTTGGCCCGCTACCACCTCTCCGAGGAGAAAGAGAAGGCGGTGCGCAAGGCCTTCCGCAAGCCGGACGAGCTGCCTAAGATCCTGATCGTCACCGAGAAGCTGTTGACCGGCTTCGACGCGCCGGTGCTGTACTGCATGTACCTGGATAAGCCGATGCGCGACCACGTGCTTCTGCAGGCCATCGCCCGCGTCAACCGGCCGTTTGAGGATGAGTATGGGCGGCGCAAGCCGGCCGGCTTCGTGCTGGACTATGTAGGCATCTTCGAGAACCTGGAGAAAGCGCTGGCTTTTGACAGCCAGGACGTGGCGGATGTGCAGCGGGTGGTCACCGATATCGAGCTGCTCAAGCAGCAGTTCAGCGGCATGATGGACCGCGCCCGGGGCGAGTTCCTGCCCACCGGTCAAGGATCCAGCCCGGACAAGGCGGCCGAGAACGTGCTGGCGCATTTCCGGGACGAAGACGCCCGCCAGCAGTTCTACAACTTCTACCGCGAGCTGGCTGACCTGTATGAGATCATCTCTCCGGACGCCTTCCTGTACCCTTACATGCCGGACTATGACCAGCTTGCTCGCATGTATAAGCTGCTGCGCGCTGCCTACGACAGCGTATTCGTTGACCAGGAGCTGACCCGCAAGACCGCCGAATTGGTGCAGCAGAACACCTACGGCGGCGCCATCCAGGACACCCTGGAGGTGTACGAGATCAACGAAGACCTGCTGGAACGCCTGGCGCAGGACGACACCCCCGATACGGTCAAGGTCTTCAACCTGCTCAAGAGCATCCAGGATCTGGTAGCCAACAACGCCCACCTGGCGCCTTACCTGATCACCATCGGCGAGCGGGCGGAGGCCATCGCCCAGGCCTACCAGCTGCGCCAGCAGGCCACCCAGGAGGCGCTGGTGGCGCTGGAAGAGCTGATCCGCGAGATCAACCAGGCCGAACGCGAGCGGGCCGAAAAAGCGTTCGAACCGTCGGCATTCGCCGTCTACTGGCTGCTTAACCGAGAGGGGTTTCCGGCGCCGGAAGATATTGCCCGGCAGATGGAAGCCACTTTCGCGCAGTATCCTCACTGGCGAGTGAGCGCCGCCCAGGAGCGCGACGTGCGCCAGGCGCTGTGGGGCGTGCTGCTGCGGGCCAAGGCCGAGGGCCTGAAAGGGTCGCGCACTGTGAAGGAGAAGATCGACGAGCTGAAGGGGCTGGTCGACCAGATCCTGAACGTCGCCGGCCGGGCAGGGGGCAGCCTGTGAGCCAGGTCAAGAAGGAGCTGCCCGCGGCCTTGGAAGAAAGCGTACCGGAGGAGATCTTCAAGTCCGAAGTGCATTCCTGGGCAGAGCGCATCGGCGTGCAGCCGAAGACGGTCGCCCTGCGGCCGATGAAGCGCAAGTGGGCTTCCTGCTCCAGCAAAGGCAACCTGAGCTTCGACACCGGCCTGCTGCGCCAGCCGGCCGAGTTCCGTCGTGAGGCAATCGTGCACGAGCTGCTGCACCTGAAGTACCCTAACCACGGGAAGATGTTCCGGGCGCTGGAGGCGATATATCTGGGAATGAATGGGGAGGGAGTATGAGCGTCATCAAATTTGATCGAGTCTGGGAATACTTGCAGCACCACCTGCGGCGGAGGATGGTCATCCGAAATTGGACGATGGTAAATGGCTACTATGGAGAGGATTTCTATATTGAATGGGTGAGCACAGCTACCATCACAGTCGATCCTCCGGGGGCAATGGGCATCCAACACATTCCCAAAGATGATTTTCAAGCCATTTGGGGGATCTGGCCAGCCTATCTGTCGGGGCGCTTTCCGCGTGGCGAGATGAGCGAAATGACCCGCTTTTCCAAATACATTATCAGCATCCTGCACTGGTATGAAGAGAAGGTTTCCCATGCCTGACCACGATTTCAGTGATCTGTATGCCAGGTATCCGGGCGTGATCGCCTCAATGCCAGACGAGTTCACCAGTCACCAGTTCATCCTGGAGCTGGCCCGGCTGTACCAGGTGCCGTACATCGAGGCCCTGTACGCCTACCGCCACCACCTGCGCAGCAACAGGCCGGCGCCGTTTATGATCGTGCACGGCATCCTCGCCCAGCACCTGGCGGATTACCTGAACCTGATCGTACAGGTCAGCCAGGATGCCACCAGCACCGATATCTTCGGGCAGGAGAGCTGGTGCTCGCTGTGGAGGCGCATCTACTGAGGGAGGGTCCATGGGGCACGAGCAGGCCATGCTACTGTCAGCGAAGCAATATATCCAGCAGCTCCAGGAGGCTGAGCGCGCTCAGCCGGCAGCTTCCGGGAGGGTGAGCCGGGCGTTGGTGGAGACGCTTGAATTGGCCCGGGAGAGGCGCGAGCACCTGGCGGCGGGTGATATGGCGTTCCACTCCCGCATGCTGGAGGAGCTATCTCTGCAAGACAGGGAGATGCTCATCAACCAATCCAGCCTGGGGCTGGGCTCAGCTACCGCGCCGGTGATCTTTGTGGGCAGCGAGCACGCTTACAACCTGAGAGACAGCCTGCCGTACTCGCTGGAAGCGGTTGGACTGACCATCCTGTGGCTATGCGGCGGGCGGGCGGATGTCACTTCCCGGCTGAGCGGCAATCCATGGCCGCACAGCGTGCCCTTCCACGTCCACCCCAATGCCCTATACCGCGTACACGAGACCAAACGCGGCGAGCACACTTGGAAGGTGCTGGCCAGTATCCTGACCATGGCGATGGGTATCGCGGATCGGAATGAGCTGCTGGGAGGCTACGAGCCTGGGCTGGGCGACCTGGCCTACCAGGTGGAGTTGAGCGCTTACCCGGCCAGGCGCTCATATCTAGGGAGAGAACCCAGCCGCCAGCGAGTCGAGTTCCTGGAGGAGCTGATGCAAGCACTACAGCCTACTGCCCGGGTGCTCGTATTCCACGGGCGGAGCAGGCAGGAACCCTGGCAGTCCATCCAGAAGCGGCTGGCGAGGGCTTTCCTGGGGTTGACAGCCGGGCAGGAAATGATCGAAAATGTAGTAGAGGTTGATGGTGTTGAGATCAGGTGGGCAACAGAAAACAGCCGCAAGGTGCTGTTCGCCCGGGCGCTCAACGGCATCGTGAGCGCGGGCTATCGCAAGTGCATCGCAGAGCAGATCAAAGGGGTTTTATAAATACATGGACTTCCTTGCGAGCGACCGGGCAGACAGTGGATAAAAGTTTGGGGAGGGTTCAAATGGGCTCAACGATACTGGAAATTGTCTTGGGAGCGGTGATTGCGATCCTCATCACAATATGGGTGGAAAACCTCAAAAAACCAAGGTTGACTATACAGATAGCCCGTCCAGGGGATCGCAGGTATGAAGGTAGGCCGGCAAAACGCGCAAAGTTTTTATATGTTGAAGTAGCCAACAACCCCTTACCAAGGTGGGCCAGATGGATGTCAAGAGACGCAGCAACTCAATGCCATGGAACTGTGTCTTTTTACCACCTGGATGGAGGAAATTTGTTCGGACGCTCGATGCCAGTGCGGTGGAGCACCACTCCGGAACCTGCTGCGCCCAGCTTCAGGATCGATGACAAATTGATAGTCATCTCAGATCCTACCAGGTTCAACATGTCTGCCCGAGTAGATATATATCCCGGAGAGAAGGAACCCATCGATATAGCTGCGAAATTCGATGATGAGATGGATTGTTATGGTTGGAGTAATGAAAGTTATTTTTCTGAGCCTGTATGGCGAAACCCCAGATGGAGAGTTGCCCCCGGTCGATATCTGGTGAAAGTAGTCGTGACGTCATCGGGTGAAAAAGCTTCTGCGGTTTTCCGGTTAATTAATGACGTCCCCATTGATGATTTTAGACTTGAACCCAAACTAAAGGGTGATAAAACCCATGATTGATCCCCGAATCGATTGAGTTATGGAGCCGGGCTATGAGATACGATAATGATGTACAGGACTTTGCAAAACGAACCTTGGTAAACCTAGTGCAATCCCAGACGAGATAGCTGGAATTGTGGTAAAAATGGAAGTATGCCAAACCCAATCTTTGTACGAACCCTAACCGAAAGCGAGCGTGAACGGTTGAACGCTGGATTACGCACGTCAGATGGCTTTGAAC
>JBGSTO010000585.1:0-39700 GCA_041736465.1 Anaerolineales bacterium
CGGGCCAGGGCATGCCGAAGCGCCGCTCGATGTGCGCCTTCACCTGCGTGCCCAACCCCAGGATAAAGCGCCCGGGCATGGCTTGCGCCAGATCCCAGGCGGTGTATGCCAGGGTCGCCGGGCTGCGGGCGAAGGAAACCGCCACGCCGGTGCCGAAGCCCAAGCGCTGCGTGTGCTCGGCGATCAGCGCCCCTGGAAGGAAGGGATCGTGTATGGTTTCCATCGACCACAGCGCCTGGAAACCCATCTCTTCAGCGGCGCGGGCAATGTGCGGCACCTCTCGCAGTCCAACCGGCGGCAGTGCAGCGTCCAGGATCATGACCAACCCTCCTCTCCTACGCTGTCATTCTGAGGGAGCGGAGCGACCGAAGAATCTAGGTCCTTCGCTTCGCTCAGGATGACATCTTTTCGCGTGGCTCACGAAGTGCTTATTCTGTAACTAAATACGCCGCCAGCCACTGGCTGGTCGCCAGCAGCGCCTGGGCGTGGGTGCGCTCGTAGCTGTGCGAAGCATCCACCCCGGGGCCGATCAATGCCACGGCGACGTCGCCGCCGGCGCGCCAATAGGCCTCGCCGTCGGAGCCGTAGTACGGGTAGATGTCCACTTTGTAGGGGATGCCCTGCTCATCTGCCAGTCGCCTCAGCCGCTGGCTCAAACCATGATGGTACGGACCGCCCGAATCCTTGACGCACAGCGTGGCGTGGAATTCGTCCGAAGTCTGACCCTTGCCGATAGCCGCCATATCCACCGTCACCAGCTCAGCCATCTCCGGCGGGAAGCCAGACGCTGCGCCGTGTCCCACCTCCTCGTAGTTGCTGATCAAAACCACCGTGTCCTGGGCAGGCTGCAAGCCGGCTTCGTGCAGCGCCTTGACCGCCGCCAGGATATTTGCCACGCAAGCTTTGTCATCCAGGTGACGCGAGCGCACGAAGCCGTTGTTCAGCTCCACACGGGGATCGAAGGCTACGAAATCGCCCACCTGGATGCCGAACTGGCGGGTCTCATCGGGGGTGGAGGTGCGCACGTCCAGCCGTACCTCCATCACGTCGTCGTCGCGCTTGATCTCGTTGACCAGGGCGCCATGCACGTGGCTGGAAGCTTTCTCCAGCAGCAGCGTGCCGCGCACTGCCTGCCCCGCGGCGGTGAACACCGTGCAGCCTTCGCCTTCCACGGTGTTCCAGGCGTAGCCGCCGATCTTGGTCAGCTTGAGCCGCCCGTTGGATTTGATCTCTTTAACCATGGCGCCCAGCGTATCCACGTGGGCGGTCAGGCCGCGCACCGCATCCGAACGCTTGCCGGGCCAATAAGCTACTAATCCGCCCTTGCGCGTGCGGCGCAGGGAGAGCTGCGGGTAGGCGCCGAAAGCCTGCTCTGCCAGGGCGATCGCCTGGTCGGTGTAGCCGGTCGGGCTGGGGGTGTTCAGCAGTTCGACCAGAAATTCGGTCAGGTAGTCGAGGTCGATTTCGAGGAGTTGGGACATGATGGATTCTTATACGCTTTCGATGTGGATTTCAAAAGATTGGATTGATTCCCGCCAGTGGTCCGGGATAGGAATGGTCTTCCCGCTGGTGTAATCGTAGGTGACCAGCACGCTGGTTCCATTGGCGAGCTCGCGCCCGTCGCTGGCATCTTCCATGACGTAGACCATATCCATGCTCTTATTACCCAGGCGCGTCACCCTGGCGCCCACCCGCACCGGCTGCCCGAACAGCACCGGGCTTTTGAAAGTGATGGTGATCTCCGCCAGGATGATGCCGATGTCGAGGAACGTGTCGCTCCGCCACAGGCCCAGGGCGCGGATGTACTGGATGCGGGCCTGCTCCATGTAGGTCAGGTATTTGGCGTTGTTCAGGTGCCCCTGCGGATCGAGATCGCCGTAGCGCACTTCGATGGGATGGTAGAAGCGGTAGGAGGACATACCGTGATTATACCCGTGCACTGCCGCTTGCACACCAATCGTTCGGAAATCGGTGAATTCCCCTCTTGACATTAACGTAACGTTATAGTTTAGAATGTACCCATGACCACGGACGCCCACTACACCGTCAGGCAGCTTGCCGCCGCCGCAGGCATCAGCGCGCGCACCCTGCACTACTACGACCAGATCGGCCTGCTCCAGCCGCAGCGCAACCCGGACAACGGCTACCGCCAGTACGATCGCCCGGCAGTGCTGCGCCTGCAGCAGATCCTGTTCCTGCGCGAGCTGGGGCTGAGCCTGGAAGAGATACAGGCGGTGCTCGACCGCCCTGATTTCGACCTGCTCCGTGCGCTGGAACAGCACCGGCAGGCCCTGCTGGAGCGCCAGGAACGCCTGGCTCGCCTGGTGCGCACCGTGGATCGCACCATCTTAGCTTTGAAAGGAAACATCGCCATGGACAACAAAGAACTTTTCGAGGGCTTCAGCGAAGAGCAGCAGCAGGAATATGAAGCGGAAGCCGAGCAGCTCTGGGGCGCCGAAACGGTGAACCAGTCCCGTCAGCGCTGGGGCAGCTACTCGGACGAGAAAAAGCGCCAGATCTTCGCGGAAGGGAAGCAGATCTACCTGGACCTGGTGGCTGCCATGCCGCAGGGTCCAACCAGCCCGCAGGCGCAGCAAGGCATCGCCCGCTGGCACCAGAACATCCGCTATTTCTACGAGCCGACGGTCGAAATCATGCTCGGATTGGCGGATGGCTATAACGACGATCCCCGCTTCGCCGAGTTCTTCGAGCGCATCCACCCCGGTTTGAACAAGTTCATACGCCAGGCAATCCAGCACTACTGCCGGTTGCTATAACCCATCCCAAACCTGACCTTCCGCCAAAATGGCACATTTTGGCGGAAGGCCGGGATGGGGGTCAAGCCGCGGTATAATCGCCTTTATGCAAGCAGACAGTTTTGATGAAACCCACCCCATGCGGCTGGACGGCGAGTCTGCAGGGGAAGCAGATGATGCTTTTAGAACTCGCCAGACAAATATCAAGCCTACAAACTCCGAAGCCGGATCTGCTCAAGAGCAGGACCTCTCCGACGAGGAAGCCACCCGGGCTATAGCCGTGCCACCTGGCAGGTCAGATCAGCCCACCGAGTTCGATGAGACGCGGCGCATGCCGGCTTTCGTACCGGAAAGCCAGGACGCTGAGCAGGCAGATGAAACGCCCGAACAGGAAGATTGGTCTTCTGGCTTCGCTGAAACCATGCCGGTAGCGGCGCAGCCTGAGCCGCGTAGCGGAGTTGGTGAGGAACCTCCACCTCCCGGCGCAGCGGGAGCGCCGCCTGCCGGTGGCGGTGGGCCGCGGCGCACGCTTTCGCTGGGCAGGATCTCCCTGCTAGGTATCCTGCTGGTCATCGTGATGGCGGTGGTGAGCGGTTTTGCCGGCTATTCCAACGGCATCAGCCAGCGCATGCAGGCGCAGTCTGCCCAGTCGCAGGGCACACTGGGGGAGCAGTATGAGCTTGCCGTGCTGGATATCGAGGCCGGACGCTATGAGCTTGCGCGCCAGCGCCTGGAATACATCATCGAGCTGGACTCCGGCTACCCGGGGGTGACCGAGCGCCTGGCGGATGTGCTGACCGCCATCAACACCAAAGCCACACCTACACCACGCCCCACACCCACGCTGACACCCACGCCCGATACGCGCGGCGTGGAAGAGCGTTTCGTGCAGGCGCAGCAGGATATTGCCAACCAGAACTGGTCGGCAGCCATCGAAACGCTGCTCAACCTGCGCAAGGGCGATCCCAATTACCAGGCAGTGCAGGTGGACGGCATGCTGTACATCGCTTTCCGCAACCGGGGCGTGGACAAGATCCTGCGCCAGGCCGATCTGGAAGGCGGCATGTACGACCTGGCAGTGGCGGGGCGCATTGGCCCGCTGGACGCCGACGCGCAGAGCTACGAAACCTGGGCGCGCATCTATATCACCGGCGCCAGTTTCTGGGAGTTGAACTGGGGCGAGGCGGTCTACTATTTCGCCCAGGTAGCCCCGGCGCTGCCCAACTTAATGGACGGCTCCAGGATGACGGCTGCCGAGCGCTACCGCCTGGCGCTGATCGGTTACGGTGGTTTCCTGGGGGAAAATAAAGAATGGTGCGCCGCAGCAGAGCAGTACCAGTTAGCCCTCAGCCTGGGCGTCGACCCGGAGGTGGAGCAGCAGCTCGATTTCGCGCTCGAGCAGTGCGCCGGCGGCTCGGATGAAGATGAAGAAGGCGACGGCGGCGAAGCCCCAACGCCAACGCTACCGGTAGAAACGCCGCTCCCGCAGGATACCGCCGTGCCCACTCAGGAACCTGCTCCCACAGAACCGGCGCCCACAGAACCGGTTCCCACACCGGAGCCATCTCCGACGCTGCCGCCTGAAGAGCCGACTGCCACACCCACGCCATGAGCACCCCCTACTGGGCGCTGTCCATCATCTACTGGCTGCACATGCTGGCGACCGTAATTTGGATCGGCGGGTTGGCGGCGCTGGCGCTGCTTGTGCTGCCTGCCGCTCGCTCCGCCCTGGAGGCGCCGCTCTACGCCCGCCTGTTGGAGGCAGTGCAGCGCCGCCTGGATCCGTTGGGCTGGCTCTGCCTGGCAGTGCTGGTGGGCACTGGGCTGTTCCAGATGAGCGCCAACCCCAACTACCAGGGTTTTTTGACGGTCGGGAACCGCTGGGCAGCCGCTATTCTGATTAAGCATATCGTCTTTTTAGTGATGACTGCCGCCAGCGCTTACATGACCTGGGGGCTGCTGCCGGCTCTGCGCCGCGAAGCGCTGCGTGCGGCGCACGGTCTGGGAGTGAAAGCAATTGGCAGGCTGCAGCGGCGCCAGAGGGCGCTGCTGACCCTGAACCTCGTCCTGGGCCTGCTCGTTCTGCTGCTGACCGCACTGGCACGTGCGGCCTGATTTATCGACATTTCCTGCCGAGAGAGCACTTCCTCCCCTATTTTGCTTGCAAAATGGGGGAGGTGACCGTAGGCTGGATGGGGTGATGGGTCTGCCGCCGGTCACTTCTCCGGCAATAGGTTCAGCCGGAGGCTGTACGGCTCGTCTGGCGAGTAGTGGATGGTAGTGCGCTCGGGGAAGCGCTCTGCCACCTTCCGGTTGGCGCTGGGCCCGATATCCACCACGAACAGGAAATCCGAGTCCATAAAGGGGCTGGACAGCTCTAAGAATACACCGTATTCGGTCCATTTATCGTGATATACGATGACCAGCGCCGGTGCCAGTTCTTGCGCTTCGGGTGAGCGAAATGGCTCCAACTGCGCAGCGCGAATCCCGTACAGTGCGTACATAGTCTCCATACGCTGCGGAAGGTAAAACAGTGCGTTGATCGCCACCAACAGCGCGACGGCGGCAGCTGCTAGCAGCGGGCGCAGCCGTCTGGAGTCGCGATAGTTCATCCATGGCTCGCCGGGCTGCAGAGGCCAGCCTGCCAGGAAGGCAATCCCGGCTGCCGTCAGGATGGTTAAGCTGAACAGCGCCTCGTAGTAATAGCGCGGTCCGTACAACCAGGATCCAATCCAATAGGCCAGGTAAACGACCACAAAAGACAGGGCGACGCCCGCCAACTGCAGCCCGCGACCAGAGCGGCGCCACAGCACGGCTGCCAGTCCGAAGGGTAAAAAGATCCAGGAATGGAGCCCCCAACCAAACAGATCGGCCGCGCCCACCTTGAGGCTGAACTTGGTGTTGATCCACGCCTGGCGCAAGGTATGCCCGCCTTCGATCAGCCCGCGACCGGGGCCGAAGCCCACCCGGTCGTAATCCCACCACAGGGTATAGGGGTTCAGGAAGGGGTTGCCGGTGGCGGCGAACTGCCAGGCAAAAAGCAGGGCGGCGACTGCTGCCGCCAGCGCGCCAAAAGCCAGCAGGCGCACGCGGGTGGGCCGGTCGCCGCGCAGCAGCAGGTAGATGCCCTGGGGCGCAAATGGGATTGCCAGGGTTACTGCGCTCAACGGGCGGGTGAGCGCCAGCACACCGATGCACAGCGCAGCGGTGATCGCCGCCAGCCAGCGCCGGGTCGCATCTTCGCCGGAGGCTGTATCCCAGGCATCCAGCCAGGCCAAAACAAAGGCCGCACTCAGAACCAGCCCCAGGGGATGGGAGAGCAACGAGCCTGAATTCATCAAGAAGAATGGGGAGGTAACGGTGAGCGCCGCCGCCAGCAGACCAACCGGTGCGCCGAAAATGCGCTCGCCCAGCCGGTAAGTCAGCCATACTCCCAACCCTGCCAGCAGCGGGTTGACCAGGAAACGCGCCCCCAGGAAAATTCCGACCGCCAGCACCACGGGCCAGCCCAGGGGGTACTTGCCAAAGCGCTGCCCGTTATAGTCCACGACGAAGGGCACCAGGAAGCTGCCGGTGTTTTCCGGCTCCGGCAGGGTCAAATGCCCGCCGGCGATGACCTTAGCTTGCCAGACATAGGCCATTTCATCCTCGATGTGCGGGATTTCCTCGAATACGTACTTCCCCACCATCCAGGCAGCCCAAATTCCCACCAGGCTGATCAGCACAGCAAGCCAGTTTGCGCGCGACATAATTCGCTTTTATGGTCCTCAGTGAAGAGTATTTTAACGTGGATTCAGAGCCGAGATTTGCTCCAGGGCGCGCAGCCCAGGAGCGTGCAGCACTCCGTTGGATGCCAGCACGCCGCGGTTGCGAGCCAGCGTGCGCCCGGCGGTGAAATCCAGCGCCCGCCCATGCAGGTCGGAGATGCGCCCGCCGGCCTCTTCTACGATCAGCGATCCGGCAGCCTGATCCCAGATCTTTTCTTTGTAATTGGGCTTGTCGGCAGACAGCAGGCGCAGCAGCAGCTCGCCTCGCCCGGCTGCCATGACTGCATACTTGGCCTGTGAATCCATGCGCACTGCCTCAGCCTGGATGCCCAACGCCTGGATGAAATCGCCCACCTGATCAACGTTGGTGTGCCCGGATTCGAAGGAGCGCAGCAGGCGCGCCTGGGCCGGATCAGCCCGCCCGGAGACCTGCAGGTGCTGGTAATCGCCCATCTGCACCAGCCCGCAAGACCAGGCGCCCCGCCCGCGCACGGCGATGGATAGCGATCCGCCTGCTCCCATGTTGGGCTTTCCATCCGGGTCCAGGTTGGGGCAGCCCAGGATGCCGATCTGCACGCGCCCCTCGACCAGCAGCGCCAGCGCCACGACATACTGGTCGCCGCGCAGGAAGCCTTTGGTGCCGTCGATGGGGTCCAGTGTCCAGTAGCGAGACAGCCCGCCAACCTGCGGGTCGGCCGCGCCGCGGTCGATCCAGGTGCACACCTGCTCGGGCGCCGCGCCGGCGACGAAGTCGCCAACGTATTTGCTCACCATTGCCAGAGTGGGCTCGCCTTCGGGGGTGCGCAGCGCGGCAGCGTCTTCTTCTCCTACCAGGGCGTCATCGGGAAATTCCTGCGCCAGGCGGCTGGCGACGAAAGCCTGCGCGGCATAATCTGCCACGGTAACGGGGGAGCGATCGTTTTTAGTCAGGGCCGGGGTGACCATCTCAGCCTGCACGTGCTTCACCAGCAAGGCTGCCTGGCGCACGGTCTCGATGGCAAATAGGAGTTCGGGTTGCTTCAAATCGAGCATAGTGGTTTGTCCGCAGTTATCGTCATGGATTGGGAATTTCTAATGCGGCGCAGATTAGTTCGACGCCGCTTTCAATATACTGCTGATCGTTGGTAAGCAGGCCAAACTTAATACTGTGAAAAGGCACCACCCAGTGCAGGAACTCGACGCGCTGGCGCAAATTGGAGCCGGCGGGCAGGGTGTAGTGCTGCAGCACGCGCTGCACCAGGGGCCAGCCCGCCAGCCAGTACAGCCCCACAAAATCCAGCGCCTGGTCGCCCCAGCGAGCGTCCTGCCAGTCAATCACACCCTCCAGCACATCGCTGGTTGGATCGTAAAGCAGGTGCTCGGGGCCCAGGTCGCCGTGGATGAAGACCGGCTGGAATTCGAAGCAAGCCGGCTGGTCGAGATAAGCAAGCCAGGTGGAGCGTGCCGCCTGGCGCGCGCTTTCCGGCAGCCGTGGGAAAACCTGCTGCTGCGCCCAGTGGTACTCATCCAGGTATTCATCGCGCCATTCCTGGGCTGTGATTCGAGGAAAATCGAGCTGCAGATCCTCAGGCAGTTGGGTTTGGTGCAGGTTGGTCAGAAAAGCGCCGATTTGCCGCCCCAGCCCCGGCTCATCTGCTCCGGCAGCATCCAGCCCTTCCCCCCCGATGCGGGGATAGCCGCAGAACAGCAGTGCGCCGCTTTCGACCTGGCATGCCTGGTGCGTTATCCGCGGCACAGGCACCGGCAGCCTGCCATCCAGGAAGCCCAGTAGTCGCACCTCTTTTTTCATCGCTGCAGCGACTTCCGGGCGGCGCGGAAAGCGGAAAATCCACTGCTCATCCAGTTCCAGCACCCACGAGTCCCAACCGCTCAGGATTGGCGTAATGCGCTCGAACTGCAAGCCAGGCAGGTGCTGGCGCAGCAGTTGAAGCAGCGGTGTGGGGTTGAAATTCTCCATAGAGCAATCAGGTTTATGGCGCCTGCAGCCGGTCAAGCCCGATGATGCTCCTGCCGGTATCTACGACGCCGGTCAGGTCGTAAGCCATCCCCCCGGTGATGCGCACCGGCAGGATCTCACCTGCCGGCAGCTCGCCTTCGATGAGCACCACGCCGTCAATCTCAGGAGCGTCGCGGTATGAGCGCCCGACCATCAACTTGCCCGGGGCGGAGTCAGGCTGCCCGTCTTTTTCGATGCGGGCGCGACCTTCCACCAGCACGTCCAGGGTTTTACCCACGAAGCTCTGGTTCTTTTGCAGCGAGATGCCTTGCTGCAGCTCCATCAGGCGTCCCCAGCGTTCTTGTTTGACTTCAGCGGGGACGGGGTCGCCCAGGGGTTCGCTGCTCGTACCTGGCTCGAAGGAGAACTGGAAGGCGCCCACCCGGTCGAAGCGCATCTCTTGAACGAAATCCAGCAGGGTTTGAAACTCCTGCTCGCTTTCGCCAGGGTAGCCGACGATGAAGGTGGTGCGCAGCGCCAGGTCTGGGATGGCGCGGCGCATTTTCTCCAGGGTCTTGTACACCCAATCGATGTTTGCCGGGCGGCGCATACGGCGCAGGGTCAGCGGGTGGGCGTGCTGCAGGGGCATGTCCAGATAGGGGAGGATATTCGCCGTCGAAGCCATCACGTCGATCAGGCGGTCGGTGACGTAGCCGGGGTAAGCGTACAGCACGCGCAGCCAATCCACATCGGGCACGGTCGCTGCCAGTTGTTCGAGAAGCTGCGCCAGCCCGTCCCGCATGCCCAGGTCGTGACCGTAATCGGTGGTATCTTGAGCAATGAGGATGATTTCGACCACGCCCATATCGCGCAAGGCACGCGCCTCCTCCAGGATGGCATGAACCGGGCGGCTGACGGCGGTGCCTTTGATCAGCGGGATGGCGCAAAACGCGCAGGGGCGGCGGCAGCCGTCGGCGATCTTGATGTAGGCGCTGGCTCCCTGCACAGAAACGCGCAGCGCGCCGGCATCACCGGCGCCCACCGTGGGCGCATCCGGCAGGTGGTACACCGGTTCGGGGTGTTTGCCCTTGCGCAGCTGCTGCACCACATCGACGATATCCATCCAGCGGCGGGTGCCCAGCAAGCCGTCGATGCCCGGCACCTGCCGGGCGACCTCGACCCCATAGCGTTGGGTAAGACAGCCTGCGGCAATCAGCACCTGCCCCTGGCGTTTTTCTGCCGCCAGCTCCCGCAGCACGTTCAGCGATTCTTCTTTGGCAGGGCCGATAAAGCCGCAGGTGTTGACGATTAGAATACCCGCCTGGTCTGGTGATTCTTCCAGGCGATAGCCGGAATTCATCAGCAGTTGGGCCATCGAGTCGGAGTCAACGGTGTTTTTTGCGCAACCTAGAGATACCAGATGAAAAGATTTCGATTTCATACCTATACCAATTTCCTTCGCAGCCCGTTTATGAGGATGGCGTAGCGCTGGGCTGTGGGGTGGCGCTGGGGGTGGGTGTGATGGTAGGGGTTGGTGTGAGCACACCCTCGCGCGTATAAATGCGGTTGGCGACCTGCCCGAACAATCCCATCAGGCCCAGGTCCTGCTGGTTGAAAAAGATCTGCACTGCGGCGGCGTTGCCGGTCAAGATTTCTACGGAGGAGTCGCCGGCGTACTGGTAAGCGCTACCCGGGAGCACCCGCCCTTCGAATTCCAGCTCGCCATCCACCAGCACGCGCATCCAGGCGCGCTGCCGCACCGTGACATACACACGCACGCCTGTCTCGCCAGGCAGCGGCGTAAATTCGGGTGCAGTGCTGGTTTGCTCTACACCCGGCAGGGCAGGCGGGGTGGCGGTGGGCGGCGCGGGTGTCGTTGTGATCGTGCTGGACGGCGCCGCCAGCAGCACTTCAGAGATCGAAGGCGCAGTCGGCGAAGGCTGCTGGTTGGTGCGCAGAGAGAAGATGCGTATGGCTCCCCAGATAATGAACACACTCAGAAAGCTCACGAAGAGGACGACAAACAGCATTTCGGCAGTGAAGAGCCGTCTCAGCAGACCGGGAGGATGTATCTCGGAGGGTCTGGGCGCCTCCCGATCCGGGGAGGTATCCGGATGCTCGACAGCCAGACGGCGCTGCAGTCCTTCGGCAAACTCCAGCAGCAGCGGTTCGGGATCCATCCCGAGGAAACTGGCATAGTTCTTCAACATGCCCCTGCCCTGGACAGGAGAGGGTAGCCCTTGCAGGCTGCCGGTTTCCAGGGCCTTCAGGTAGCGCACCCGCAGGTGGGTGTGTCTTTCGACGTCCTCCAGCGAAAGGCCTAGCAGTTCTCGCCTCTGGCTCAGGCGCTTCCCAATTTCCTGGAAAGCATCCAATCCAGGCGGTGCGCTTTCCTGCGCCGGCATGGCTGTAGCTGCCTGGGGAGCTGGCGGCGGGTTTTCTTCGGGCTGCGCGGCAGGCTCCGGCTGAGTCTCTCCAGGAGCTTCTTCGGGAACGGCTTCCTGGTCCGACTGCTGGGTGGCTGCCAGCACCTGCTGGGCATCCAATCCCAGGTATTCGGCGTAGGCTCTCAAGAAGCCTTTGAACTGAACCTGGGAGGGCAGCGCGTCGAAATCGCCGCTCTCCAGGGCTTGCAGGTAGCGCACGCGGATGTGCGTGGCCCGGGCAGCCTGTTCCAGCGAAAGAGACCTGGCCTCTCTGGTCTGGCTTAGTAGTTTTCCAATTGGTTCTGCCATGGACGCTACCACAGCCTGTGCTAAGGCAGGCGGTTCAGCCTGTCAAGCAAAATGCGGGGTAACCTACCTGGAGGGAAGGTACCCCGCAACTGGCGACCCGCAAATGGCGGATTAAGTCAGGGCGAAGCCTGCCCGCCCCTGCGACAGAAGCGAGCGGCTATACCGCGGCTTCAGCTTGCTCTTCTTCAGGCGCGGCTAGTTGGGGGGCCTCACCTTCGCGATGCACGATGACGCGCACATGCGGGATCAGGTCCACGGTCAGCCGGATGCGAATTTCGTGTTCACCCAGAGAGCGAATTGGCTCGGCATCCACCTGGCGGCGATCTATTTGAGAGTCGATTTTCTTAGAGATGGCCTCGGCGATATTCTGGGCAGTGATCGAGCCATACAGCTTGCCGGTCTCACCAGCGCGGGCTGCGAAGGTGAGCACAACTTTCGACAGCCGGTCGGCAATGCCGCTCATTTCTTGATTCAATGCGGCTCGTGAAGAAGCAGCCGTCGAACGGATATGCTGTACCTGTTTCAACGCTGCAGGGGTTGCCAGCACAGCCATCCCCTGAGGAAGCAGGTAGTTGCGACCGTAGCCATCGGCAACGCGTTTGACATCGCCGGCCCGGCCTAACTTGTATACATCTTTAAGCAGTAAAACACGCATTTCTCAAGCCCTTTCATTACAAAACAAAGTTAGAATTTCTGCACGCGGCAGGCCCGGGCGAAGGGTACAACGCACCAAGCAGCGGGATTTTACCAGAAGGGAGTAAGCGAGTCAACCGCAGCGCCTGACGCCGCCGCACTTGCAGAATACCTTGCTGTTATAATCTTTGCCATGCCGTCGCGGGAGCGTTCTTTTCGGGTAGAAGCTGTGGTGCTGCGCCACAGCGATTGGGGGGAGGCGGATCGCATCCTGACCCTGTATTCGCGTGAACGCGGAAAATTCACCGCCATTGGCAAGGGAGTTCGCAAGCTGCGCTCGCGCAAAGCCGGTCACCTGGAGCCGTTTACCCGGGTCTCCTTGCAAATGGCGCAGACGCGCGATATGCCCATTATCACCCAGGTGGAAACGATCCAGGGTTTCCCGGCGTTGAGCGAGAACTTGCTGCTCTTTGGCTATGCTTCCTACGTGATTGAGCTGGTAGATCGTTTCACATTTCCGGGTGAAGAAAACCAGAGCATTTACCGCTTGCTGGCAGCCTCGCTCGAAAGACTGGATCAGGGATTGCTCCCTGATCTGGTGATTCGATATTTTGAGCTTCGCTTGCTGGACCAGCTTGGCTTCAAACCCAGGCTGTTCCAGTGTGCGCGCTGCGAGGCTGAAATCCAGCCGGTGGACCAGTACTTTTCAGCCCAGGATGGCGGGGTCTTGTGCCCAAAGTGCGGGAACGGAGTCCAGGGCGCCAGGCCGGTTTCCATGAAAGCGTTGAAATACCTGCGGCACTTTCAGCGCAGCACTTTCGCACAGGCTGCGCGTGCCCAGATCGCTCCGGGTGAGTATACCGAGATGGAAAACCTGCTTCAATATTACCTGACCTATCTGTTAGAGAGAAGTCTCAATACCCCCGTATTTCTTCGCAGGCTCATCCGTCAGGCAAATACGAACGATCCAGACCCTGCAGCCTGATCGCCCATCTGGTGTGGCTGCGTACGGATCAATCCCTTTCGAGCAGCTGGTAGCGGATCAGGCTGGTTAATTCGGCAGCAGAAAACGGTTTTTGAAGCCAACGAACTTTTCCGGCTTCCAGCAGCGCCTGGCTGGCTTCATCCATGGGATGACCGGTGATGAACAGGAACTTGATCTGCGAGCCTCCATTTTCGCTGACCCGCCGGTAGAGCTCCATGCCGCCTATCTCTGGCATCACCATGTCGCTGATCACCAGGGCTATCCCTTGAGGCTGGTCGTGGAGGATGTGCAGCGCCCTGAGACCATTTTCTGCCGAGAGCACTTTGTAATTGTAGGTTTGCAGCAGGCTGTGCAAGGCGTGGCGGGCGGCGTTGTCGTCTTCTACGATCAGCACGGTTTCACCGTTCCCTACTGATTCATCTTGTTTCGCTGAAGATACCGGGTTGGCGTATGGCGCAGGGGAAAGCTCCGGCAAGTAAAGGGTAAACTGGGTTCCAGCGCCGATCTGGCTTTTTACGTCGATGCACCCACCATGCTGCTTGATGATGCCATAAACCTGGGCCAGACCAAGCCCGGTCCCTTTTCCCACCGGCTTTGTGGTGAAGAATGGTTCGAAGATGTGCTCCATCGACTCTGGTGGAATGCCATTGCCTGTATCCCAAACCCGAATAACCACCCAACTACCGTGGGTAAGCTCGGGAAGAGAGGACGGGGCATCGAGTTCCTGGAAGTAATGCCCTAACTCGAAACCCAGAACCCCTCCATCCGGCATGGCATCACGCGAATTCAAAGCCAGGTTCATGAAAACCTGCTGCAGGCGGGTGGGGTCTGCATTTACCAGGTAGCTGCCGGGCTGGTATTTCAATTCGATACGAATATTTTCCGGAATCACACGCGCCAATAATTTATCCAGTTCTTTGATGAAGGGCAGCAGGTCCATATGGCTGTGTTCCAGAACTGACCGGCGGCTGAAATCCAGGATTTGCCGGATCAGACTGGAGGCGCGCAGCACCTGGCGCTGGATGATCTCCAGTCTTTCTCGAGCCGGCTGGGAGAGGCGAGGTTCCATCAGCAGCAGATCCGAATATACACTGATTGCCGCCATGATATTGTTGAAATCGTGAGCGATCCCGGCAGCAAGCTGTCCGACGGTTGCAAGGCGATCCTGGGTTTGCAGGCGCACCTGGGTATTGCGCTCTTCGGTCAAATCTCTGAGCACCAGCACCCATCCAGCCTGTGGTTCTGCTGCGCGCAGAGGCTGGGCGACTGCGTCGAAGACCAGCTTATCCGGGCTTTGAACTTCGATCTCACACCAGGAATTGGCTTCATCGAGGATATCGCGTATCTCCAGGTTCCCCAGCGCCTTCAGCGTCATTCCAGGCTCGTATTCACCGGATAAGGTTTTCAGGTATGCCTGCGCAGCCGGGTTGGCAAGTACCACCTGCAGCCTGTGATCCAACAAGAGCACGCCTTCCGGTACTGCATCGAGAATGCGCTGCACCTGGTCGACCTGCGCCCTGATTTTTTCCAGTAAGCTCAGGCGTTCAGCCGCGTTGCCCAGTTGGCTGCCAATCGACTCCAGCAGCAAAATTTCCTCTTTGTGCCAGGCGCGGGGAGAATCCATAAGTATGACTAAACCACCGATGCGTTTTTCCTGGGTCGTCAGGGGGACATAGATCGAAGCACGCAGCCCTGACTCGATGTGCAAATCTCGGAGCATATAAGACGAATCCTGAGGCGACAGCTCCTGCCAATCCTCGACTACTACCGTGGAAGACATGACAGGTTGCTGCGATGGCAGCGATGTGCCGGCGCGGCGGATGAAGGCTTCCGGCAGCCCGCGTACGGACACGTGCTCATCCGTCCATACCACTCCATAGGGAGCACTCAATGCTTCTGCCGCCAGTTCGAGCGCTCTGGATAGCAGCTCGGGCAGGCTGGGAGCCGCTGCGGCGGCGATCACAATTTTGTTGAGGGCCTCCATCTGAAAAGCGCGCTGGCGCGTCTCGTCAAACAGGTGAGAGTTTTGCAGCGCAATGGCACACTGGCGCGCGTAGGTCGTCATGATTTCGATATGTGTTTCTGTCCAGGTTATGGGTGTCTCAAAGTAGCACCCTACCGCAGCTACGACGCTTCTCTCGTAAACCATGGGCCACAGCCCGTAAGCGCGAAAACCTTCCTGGCGAGCAAGATGCTTTACAGGCGACTCGTCTGGCAAGTGTTCGATATCTGCGATCAGTACTGGCTCATCGCTCTCGAACAGGCGACCACCGGGCATCTGGCGGGCGGTAGAAACCACTTTTTGTATGTACTCCTCCGAAAGACCAGCATACCAGGCGCACAGAACTTCTCCATCCGAGCTGCGCACATACAGCGCGGAGCGATTGACTTCGCTCAAGCTCATGGCGCCCTGGCAGATGTTCATAACCACCTGATCGTATGTGAGAGACCGGCTGATGCTTGCGCTGACCCGCGCCAGATGCTCCAGTTGGACCGCGCGCGTCTGCACGGCAGCATATAACTCCAGGCGTTCCAGGGCTTGCCCAACCTGGCTGGCAACATCCTGTATCAAGCGCAGTTCTTCGAGCTTGAAATCATGCCGTTCGTAGTAGTCAATACCCAGCGTTCCGGCAACTTCTCCGGCTACCAACACAGGCACAATCAGTATCGAAGCAATGCCGCGATAGCGCATGATGTCATGCACCGGTTCCAGGCGGGGGTCGTTCTGAGCGTCATCCACTGCCAGCGGCGATCCGTGCTCCAGGATGTGTTCCATAGAGGGATTGCCGTGGATGGGGATTGAAAAGCCCAGAGCGCTGGGAAAGCCAGGTTCCTGATACTCTGCTACCACGCGCGCTTCTGCCTTGTGCCTATCAATCAATGCAAACCCGGCCTGCGGCGCATTTAAATATTGAGCTACGTCGATGCACACTTGTTCCAGGGCGACGTTGATATCTTTTGCCGCAGCGGTAGAAGAAATCACCTTGCTGAGCAGGCCGATCTCGCGCAGCCGCCGGTGTTCGGCAGCGTCAGCCCGCAGCCGGTCGATTGCGGTGGCGATCTGGCTTGCCAGCGTGACGACCAGGCGCTCGTCTGATTCGGAGAAAGCCTGGGGTTCTTCGCTCTCCACATTGATGACCCCAATCAGGCGATCCCCAATTCGTAAGGGTGCGCATAACTCCGACTGGGTTTTTTGGTATAGACGAACATATTCAGGATGGCTGCCCGCATTTCCCGATCGCACTGGCTGTCCGCTGCTGGCAGCTTTTCCGGTGATCCCTTTCGTCAGAGGAATCTTGGCCTGTTTAATTTCGTTGGGAATGCCAATATAGGAATGGTGAAAGCACAATGCGTTTTCGCGCTCATCGTACAAAAGCAGGCCGAAGTTCTTGGGATACATCGTCTTGCCGATGATCTCGGTAATGCGCGCGATCAGTGCGTCTTCGTCCTGGATATCCACGCATGCCTGCGCAACGGTATTAAGCACTTTGGTTTCCAGGAGCTGGCGCAGCAGCGCAGCTTCCGCCTGGCGGCGGGCGGTAATATCACTGCAAGCCACAACGCAGCGCACTACCTCCCCGTTTGGAGCAATAACGGGATACAGGCGCAGCAGCATAAAGCGTTGAATACCGCTCTGAGAGCAGAAGGCGGCCTCGATATCGCTGAATGTAGCCTTATTTTGAAACACCTCGGTCAGGTAGTCGTCCAGCTGCTTGCACAGCGCTGCAGTCTCAACCATAAAGTGAAAGGAACCGCCGATGATCTCCCGCCCGTATTCGAAGACCTGCTCGCAAGCATGATTCCAGCTTTGAATTAAACCCTGGCTGTCGATAGAGAAAATGGGGGAAGGCGAATTTTCGATAAACTGCAGGTAAGATTGCTCACTCCAGTTCAGCGCGGCTTCCATCCTGCTGAGATCGGTCACATCGCTCCATAAGACCATGAAACCAACCGGTTGGGCGCCATCCTGGTTGATGGGCATTATTTTGGGCAAATACTCCCGCTGCGCGCCGTCAATGATGACTTTCAGCGTTTCTCCGCTTTGGCGGCTGGTGCTGCTGGTTGCTCGCTGCAGCGTTTCGCTCCACATCGTTCCGAGCTGTGCCACGTTCTTGCCGATCAGCATCGAGGCCGGCTTGCCCACAATCTGAGCCGCGGGCTGGTTCAGGTCTTGAATGCGTTCTTTCGCGTCCAGCACCATCACGCCGTCAGACATTTTTTCAAACAGGATATGCCTGGCGATGGGGAGCAAACTCATGATTTGTGAGCGAAAAAGGCTCCAGGCCGAAATACCCCCGGTGATGGCAAACGAAAAGGGGGTCAGATCCATTCCCACCATAAACGGTGGATCGATGACATACAGCAAGTTTGCTATCCAGGGGAAGAACGCCGCTGCCAGGACAAAACCCGCCTGCCGGCGATAGGCATGCTGCGAGCGCAGGAAAGTTTGCAGCACTGCAATCCCACCGGCGATAATTAACAGGTGAGAATAAATAGAGATGGTGTAAAACACAGGACCGTGCTCCATGTGCATCATTCTGATGCCCGCAAGGTTTTCAATGGAATACTGCGGCCAAACCAGGCGATGCAGCTCGTTGGTCCATACCAGTCCCAGGGTAACTGCCGGGATAGCCAGAAGCCACAGGATGCGCTTCTTAGACAGCAGCGATCCCCAACCACCAAACTGGAGTGTAAATACCAGCCAGGCGGCTGGGATGCACAGGATGCCGAAATATTGAAACTTTGCCCACAGCAGCTTTACGCTGTCAGGAGCGGCCCAAATCTCCATGCTGTACCCAAAAGACCAGATGGCAGCGCCGGCGAGCAGAATCGCCAGCGGGTGCGCGCCGTTCACCCGCCTGTTTTTCCACGCGTATAGGGCCACGGCAGCTGATAACAGAGCCGCCAGCAATAAAGCTGTGACGTAGAGGACAGCGATGGATTCCATCGAAAAAACCTTTCCCCACTTATACAACAACTTGCCGAAACCAGTCTTTTCAAATCAGCAAGGTGAAACATTTACCCGGTTGGCATTTTGGCAAGGCCAACCGGGCAGGTGTGTCAAGGGGTATTGGATGCTTCAGCGGTTTATGCCAGGTCTCGAATTTCCCACTCAGGCGGGTAATGCCTGCCCAAGGAGCGCCATTCTGGGGGAAGCGGAAGTAAGCCCAAATCGTGTACGATGCGCCGGGCGGCCAGACCAACCGAGGCGCAGTAAGTGGGATACGCCAGCTCCAGCTCGGCCATTTGCTCTATGCGCATCCCGGCAGCCATGCCCGTGGCGACAATATGGATGATCTCCAGCGCATCTTCGCCAACCACATGCGCCCCTAGAAAACGGTGGCTGCGCGCTGAAACGATTAATTTACAAAATCCTTCGGTATGTCCATCGATCACCGCCCGATCCAGGTTGGCAAACGGCAGCTGAGCCACAACAACCGCCTCCTGCTTGCGGGCCTGAGCTTCGGTGAGGCCGACGCTGCCGTACTCTGGATCGGTGAAGCCTCCGTGGGGAACAATCTGGTGCCGGTAGGGGTGCTGCAGGCCCAAGACTGCATTTTCTGCGGCGATGCGAGCATCGTAGCCCGCTCTCTGCACCAGCCCCATGCGACCGGTGATATCTCCGGCGGCGAAGATATGCGCAACCGATGTGCGCATATAGTCATCTACCGGGATATATCCACTCTGGATCTTGACACCAACCGTTTCGATCCCAAGTCCCTGCAGGTTGCCCGGCCAGCCGACAGCAAGCACGACTGCTTCGGCCTGGAGAAGCAGGCTTTCATTCTCGTGTTGGGTATATAGAATTAACTGCTTCTCGCGGCGTTCCAGGCGTTCGATGGCTGTTATACCGGTCAGGGTCTGTATGCCCCGCTTTTGGAAAGCGTGCTGCAGAGCCAGTGATACCGATTGGTCCTCTTGAGAGAGGATGCGCTCGGCAGTTTCTACCAAAGTGACCTGTGAGCCAAAAGCAGCGAAAATGGACGCCAATTGACAGCCGGTAGCAGCCGCACCGACAACAATCACAGACGGCGGCAGTGCCTTTAACGACCAGATATCCTGGTGCGTCAGTGCATACCCGGCGCCAGGGAAATTCAAACGGCGCGGCTGCCCGCCAACGCACAGGATAAACTTCTCTCCTCTGATGGTGCTGCCGTTCGGAAGCGCGACTGCATGCTCGTCGATAAAAGCAGCCTGCCCGGCCTCGCTGAATACTTCGACCCCGGCGTTGAGTAGGGTTTGCAGCAGCTGTTTTTTCTCGTGGATTGTGTAGACGATTTGCTGGGTGCGGGCCAGGAGACGGCGAAATCCACCTGCGAAGGTTCGGGCGACAGGCCGTAATCGCTGAACTGAGCCGAGTCACGCACCAACCGGGCTGCTTTTGCCAGGGCGCGGGTAGGTACGCAGCCATCGTTTGTGCAGGTACCGCCCAGGCGACCGCGCTCGATTAAAGCCACCGACGCTCCCAGCTCGCGCGCTCTCAGTGCGGCGGTCACTCCTGCCGGCCCTCCGCCGATGATGACAACGTCATACATATCCGCCTCCAATTCGAGCAATGGCTCAGCCGGGTGAACAGCCCGGCTGCTTACTGCATGCTGCTGCCAGCTTGTGCTTACTTTGCGCCCAAAACCTGAATCAGGCGGTCGGGATAATCCGTAATGATTCCATCCACGCCCATCTCAATGAAGCGCTGCATATCTTCTGCTGCATTGATCGTCCAGGCTTCGACCCGTAGACCGCGACCGTGCGCGGTGCGTACGAAGCGCGGCATGAGGATGGTGATGCCGCTGCTTTTCTCAGGCACCTGGATGGCATTCGCCTCCGGCCTGTAAAAACTACCCACAAAGCCCAATGTCATGTAGACAAACGGCCGCACCTCGTCTTCGGGCATTGAGGTTGCGACTGCGGGGCAAGCCTGGCGGAAAGATTGCATGGCTTCATTATGAAAGGAAGCAATTAACACCAAATCCTGCCGCCCGTACTGGCGGATGAGTGCGCACAGTTGAGCATGCATGGCAGGTTCAGCCTGCTTGATTTCGATATTCATCGGGATGCCGGGAAAGGCCTGGAACACTTCTTCCAGGGTGGGCACACGAATGTCCTGCCCGCGGAAGGGGAAGGTCTGCCCATCGTCTGGCGACCAGTCGTAACCGGCATCCAGGTTCTTCAGGGCTTCCAGACTCATTTCCTTGATATATCCGCTGCCGTCGGTAGTGCGATCAACGGTTTCGTCGTGCATCAGCACCACGTGCCCATCTTGTGTCAGGTGGGCGTCCATCTCCAGCACGTCCACCCCCATGGCGGCTGCATGCTGAAATGCCGCCATCGTATCTCCGGGGCGCAGTCCATCGCCGCCCTGGTGTGCAATCACCAATGGAAAGCGCTCGAACTGTTTGTAATAGGCATGCGGCTCAACCGGTCGGGCCCAAAAGGCGCCGGCGCCAACCGCAATGAGAACGAATGCCAGGACCACCAGCAGGACGATATGGCGTACTTTCATCTTGGATCAATC
Organism: Anaerolineales bacterium; assembly: GCA_041736465.1. Lineage (GTDB taxonomy): Bacteria > Chloroflexota > Anaerolineae > Anaerolineales > UBA4823 > JAJUJL01. Next base: position 20,326 of record JBGSTO010000585.1, read on the forward strand.
CTTAAAGTTGAATGGTGACCCGATTTTACTCTGATACAGCCGGGATGCGAAGATGGGGCTTATTGGATAAGTTTAGTCCGGCTGGTAATTGGGCATTTTCCTGGGAGGAAAGGTGCTGCCATCGTGTGAAACAGGAGGTAAAAGATTTATTAACCTTTGCTGTAACTTTCCGTTTAATGCGCTGGCGCGTGGTATTCTTTGGTAGAATCGATTCGGACAAAAAGTCTCAGAATCAGGAAAGGTGGGCACTGGCAGATCGAGTTTACTGTACAGCACTTAGAACTCGCTGCGATCGAGCCTGGCGCAAGCCAACACCTGCCCTGAACTTATCGAAGGGTTTCGAGCGAATTTCGCTTTCGACTTTAGGAGGTATTGCCTTGGCTGGCATGGAGCGTTTTACACAGCGAGCTCGCAGAGTGTTGAGCCTGGCTCACCAGGAAGCCGAGCGCATGCGCCACAATTACATCGGCACCGAACATCTCCTTCTTGGTTTGATCCGAGAAGAGGGTGGGGTTGCCGGACGTGTGCTGCGTGAGCTGGGCCTGGAAGCTGAGCGGGTGCAAGAAATAATCGAACGATTAACCGGTACAGGACAATTCCGCGGCGGAAAGCTGGACCTGTCTCCCGGTACCCAACAAGTATTGGAATACGCCGTAGAAGAAGCCCGGCGCATGGGGCACCATTATATCGGCACGGAACATCTGCTGCTGGGACTGGTGCGCTATGGGGAGGGGGTGGCCCTGGACGTTCTGCGCAAGCTGGGTGTGACCCCCGAGCAGATTCGCCGGCAAACCCGGCGCGTGCTGCAAGAGAGCAGCGCTTCTCGCCGCACCAGCACACCTCCCGCGGAGCAGAAACCGGCCCGGCAAGAACAGCAAAAACCCAAGACGCCGATGGTGGATCAGCTTGCCACGGACCTGACGACCCTGGCAGAAGAAGGCAAGCTCGACCCGGTGATCGGTCGCCAGATGGAAATCGAACGCGTCATCCAAATCCTTGCCCGCCGCACCAAGAACAACCCGGCCTTGATTGGCGAGCCGGGCGTGGGCAAGACTGCCATCGTGGAAGGACTGGCCCAGCGTATCGTCGAGGGTGACGTGCCGGTTCCCTTGTTGAATAAGCGCGTCTTACAATTGGACGTTGGCTCGCTGGTCGCCGGCACCATGTACCGCGGTCAGTTCGAAGAGCGCCTGAAGCGCGTTATCGATGAACTGAAGGCCTCCGGCGCAATCTTGTTCATCGACGAAGTTCACATGCTGGTTGGCGCCGGCGCAGCAGGCTCTTCGGTAGATGCCGCCAATATCCTCAAGCCAGCACTCTCCCGCGGCGAACTGCAGGTGATCGGCGCTACCACGCTGGATGAGTACCGCAAACACATCGAGAGCGATGCTGCATTAGAGCGGCGCTTCCAGCCGATCATGGTTGACGAGCCTTCCGTGGACGAAACCATCGAAATCTTGCGCGGCATCCGCTCCGCCTACGAGGAGCATCATCGCCTGATTATCGCCGATGAAGCCCTGGAAGCTGCGGTGCGCCTTTCAGCCCGCTACGTGACCGAGCGTTTCTTGCCGGATAAAGCCATCGACTTGATCGATGAGTCGTCTTCGCGGGTGCGTATGTATAAAAGCCCGGCTGCAAAATCGGCGAAAGAGCTGATGGGGCAGCTGCGCGAGCTGCGTCAGAATCATGCCCTGGCTCTGGAAGACAATCGCGAAGATGACGCCTTGGAATACACCGAACGCCAGGAAGAAATCGAACGCCAGCTGGAGCGCCTGCGCACCAGTTGGGATCGCTCCACCAGTCCGATCGTCTCGGCTCAAGATATTGCCGAGGTGGTGGCAATGTGGACGGGCGTACCGGTGATGCAGCTGGCTGAAGAAGAATCGCAGCGCTTGCTGCACATGGAAGATGAGCTTAAACAGCAGATCATTGGGCAGGATGAAGCCATCACCGCCATTTCCAAGGCGGTTCGCCGGGCGCGTTCGGGGCTGAAAGATCCGCGCAGGCCAATCGGCTCCTTCATTTTCCTGGGGCCAACCGGTGTGGGCAAGACGGAGCTGACCAAGGCTATGGCGCGCTTCCTCTTCGGCAGCGAAGATGCCTTGATTCAGTTGGATATGTCGGAGTTTATGGAACGGCATTCGGTCAGCCGCCTGGTAGGCGCGCCGCCTGGATATGTGGGCTATGAGGAAGCGGGTCAGCTCACTGAAGCCCTGCGCCGCCGCCCGTATTCGATCGTCGTATTCGATGAAATCGAGAAGGCGCACCCTGAAGCACATAATATGCTGCTTCAGATCATGGAAGAAGGACACCTGTCGGATGCTCGCGGGCGCAAGGTCGATTTCCGCAACGCGATCATCATCATGACCTCGAACGTCGGCGCCGATATGATCAAGCGCCAGACCGGTCTCGGATTTGCCCTCAAGCGTGACGAAGAGCTGGAAGAGCGTCTTGTATACGAAGATATGCGTAAGAAACTGCTGGAAGCCCTCAAGCGTGTCTTCCGCCCGGAGTTCATCAACCGCCTGGACGGCGTAATGGTATTCCGCGCCCTTTCCAAGGCCGATATCCAAAAGATCGTCGAGCTGGAGCTGAACAAGGTCGGCAGCCGCCTGGAGGAGCACAACGTAAGCCTCAGTCCCACCCAGGCAGCTCTGGATCTGCTGGCAGAAGAGGGCTATGACCCAGATATGGGCGCTCGCCCGCTGCGCCGTGTGATCCAGCAAAAGGTTGAAGATCCGCTGTCGGATGCACTGCTCTCCGGCGAATTCAACGATGGCGACTCAATCGTGATCGATGTCGAGAACGGGGAGATCCTGCTGCATCCCAAGCAGGCCGAGTCATCCGACTCGACTGAAGAGTTAGCGCCTGCCTGAGGCAGCACGTCTTGACTGCAACCTCCTTTGATGGAGTGTGGAGGCCGGCGAGAAATTTTCTCGCCGGCCTTTGTTCTTGTGGCAGGATATAATACCGTTATGCCAAAGACCAAAAGCCAGTACGTTTGCCAGCAGTGCGGGCGCACCTCGGTGCGTGATATGGGGCGCTGCCCGCAGTGCGGCGCCTGGAACAGTTTCGTCGAGGAAATCGTAGCCACCACCTCCCAGCCTGCGATGAAAGGCGGTGGGATTGGAGGGCGATCCTTCCCACAGCGCCTACATGAAGTTGCCGGGGATGCAGAAGAACGCCTGCCGGTCAGCATTAACGAATTCGCCCGTGTGCTGGGCGGCGGCGTAGTGCCCGGTTCCATCGTGCTGATTGGCGGCGACCCGGGCATTGGAAAATCCACGTTGCTGCTCCAGGTAGCTCTGGAAATGGCGCGCCAGGGCATCGTGTTATACGTCTCGGGTGAGGAATCTGAGCGCCAGATCAAAATGCGCGCCTTGCGCCTGCTGCGCTCAACGACAAATGAAACTGAAAGCGGGCGCGAGATCCCCGAAGAATTGTTTTTGGTCACTGAAACCAACCTGGAGACAATTCTTGAGCATGTGACAGCGGTCAAGCCGGGCCTGCTGGTAATCGATTCGATCCAAACGACCAGCCTCCCGGCGCTCGAGTCCTCAGCCGGATCGGTATCTCAAGTGCGTGAGTGCGCCTCGCGCCTGCGTGAGCTGGCGAAATCATCGGGCATCGCTGTGTTTTTGATCGGGCACGTCACTAAAGAAGGCGTCATCGCCGGGCCGCGGGTGCTTGAACACATCGTGGATACCGTGCTGTACCTGGAGGGGGATCGCTTCCAATCATATCGCCTGCTGCGATCGGTTAAGAACCGCTTTGGCGCCACTTCGGAAGTAGGCGTTTTCGAGATGAACGAGCGCGGCATGACGGAAGTGACCAACCCTTCAGAAGCCTTCCTGGCGGAGCGTATGATCAATACCCCCGGCTCTGCCATTGCTGTAACCATGGAAGGCACACGCCCGCTGTTGGTGGAGATCCAGGGTTTGACCAGCGCAACGTCTTTCGGCAACCCGCGACGCACCCCCAACGGGATAGATTTCAACCGCCTGCTGCTGCTCACTGCAGTGCTCACCCGCCGGGTGGGGCTGCGCCTGGGCGAGCAGGATATTTTTGTCAATGTGGTTGGCGGCTTGACTGTGGAAGAACCGGCTGCCGACCTGGCAGTTGCCGCAGCGATAGCGTCCTCCACCCACAATACACCGGTGCGCGCTGATACGGTATTGATCGGTGAAGTAGGGCTTTCTGGTGAGCTTCGCCTGGTAGGGCACATGCACGCCCGGCTGCGAGAGGCCGCCAGCCTGGGATTCAAGAGCGCCATCGTACCGCGCCGCATGCGCAAAGGTGAACCCTGGCCCGCTGGACTTCATGTGATTGAAGTGCGTTCGCTGAAGCAGGCGCTCGAACAGGCGCTGCTGCCGGCGGAGTGATGCCAGCATTCGAGAAAATCCCCACCAAATCTTAACTAAAATCTACGTAAACCTACATTGTGAGCCGGGCTTAAGTCTGATAAATTTGCTTGGTATTATAGAAATTGGGTCTGCTCACACGTTCAGGTGATTTCATGCTTCGAAAACGCATCCAACTGGGACTCATTCACGTTGCGGTAGCAATGACACTGGTGCCCATCAACAGCACCCTCAACCGGGTGATGATCAAAGAGCTGGCAATCTCCGCTACATTGGTAGCTGCCCTGGCCTCTTTGCCATATCTGTTTTCTCCCATCCAGGTTGCCATCGGGTCTTTTTCGGACCGCCACCCCATCTTTGGCTTGCGGCGTACACCCTACATTGTCCTGGGCTTGCTGCTCACTGTGGCGGGCGTGATCTTCTCCCCATCGGTTGCTTTTTTGCTCGCCAGTAATTGGTGGGCGGGGGTTGCTTTGGGCATCCTTACTTTCGGCGCGTGGGGGATGGGTTTCAATTTTGCCACGGTAGCCTATTTATCGCTGGCCTCTGAGATTTCGGGTGAGAAAGGGCGCGGGCGGACGATCGCCATCATGTGGTTCATGATGATCACCAGCATCATTGTTACTGCGATCACTTTGAGCCGCATGGTTGATCCCTACACGCCCGAGGCACTGATGCGCGCCTTTTTGGTGGTTGGGATCTCGGCGCTGGTACTTGGTTTGATTGGCCTGGTGCGGCTGGAGAGCCGCTTTTCGAAGACCGCTCTCGCTCCTGCCCCAGCTTCAGAGGGGCAGTCCTGGAAAGTGCTGCTGAGCGCCGTCCTGGAAAACCGCCAGGCGACTTTCTTCTTCTTCTACCTGATCATCCTTCTGGCAGCCATATTGGGGCAAGATATCCTGCTGGAACCATTTGGCGGCGAAGCTTTTGATATGTCGGTGCGCGAGACCACGCGCATTACCTCGATATGGGGCGGTTGTGTGCTGCTAACCCTCTTGATCGCCGGCTTTCTGGAAAGCCGTATCGGCAAGCGCAGCGTTGCCGGGCTGGGCGGCTGGTTGGCGCTGGCGGGCTTTGGCCTGATATCGATGAGCGGCTTAATCGTTAATCTGGGCGTATTCTACAGCGGTGTTGTTCTTTTGGGTCTGGGCACCGGGCTTTCTACCGTTGCCAATTTATCATTGATGCTCGATATGACCACGGCAGAGAAGGTAGGGCTTTTCATCGGCGCCTGGGGCATGGCAAATGCCATCTCACGGCTGACGGGCAGCATCCTGGGTGGCGCCGTGCGGGATCTGATTGCAAACATTACCGGTAATGCAGTGATTGGATACGTAGTTGTATTTTTGATCCTCGGAATTATGATGCTGGTTTCCCTGTTAATGCTGCGCCGGGTCGATGTCCAGGCATTCAGAAACCAGCTGGACCAACCCTCCCTGGTTGAACGCGTCGCCATTGCCAGCGAGGCTTGACCGCCTGCTGAAATTATCCTGCCTTTCTGGAGAGATACATGCCAACCAATGGAGATTGGCTGTCCCTGAGCGAAGTCGCCGAACTGCTGGGTATCCACCCCAGCACGGTGCGTTCCTGGTCTGACCAGGGCCTTCTGCCTGTACACCGCACGCAAGGCGGGCACCGGCGATATCTGCGCAGCGAGCTGGAGCTGTGGGAGCAATCGCAGCACACCGATAAGCAGCAGGAAGCTGACCTGGTAGCGCAGAATGCCCTGCGCAACACGCGCTTCCAAATCAGCGAAGGCCGCATCAATCAGGAATCTTGGTACATCAAGCTCGACGAGGAGTCGCGCGAGCAGTACCGCCAGAGCGGCAGGGCGCTGCTTCACGGGCTGATCGGTTATCTCACCTCACAGGGCGACAAGGCCAAGGCCGAAGCGCGCGCCCTGGGATACGAATATGCCTCCCGCGGGCGGCGCTGCGGCTTGAATGTCTCGGATGCGGCGCATGCGTTTTTGTTCTTTCGCACCGTGTTGATGGAATCGATGCTGAACGTTTACGAAGCGGCTGCCGTGCGCTCGCCGCGCGCCTGGAGTGACATGTTTCGCAAGGTGAATGCCTTTACCGATGAAATCATGGTCACGCTGATGGAAACTTATGAAATCTATGACCGCAATAACCGATGAGCTCGCCGCGTAAACCTGCCAGCAAACGTTTCAATCCCTCCGCAGTCACGCAGCGATTGGTCCCCATCTTGCTGCTGCTGCTTTTGATGGTATTGGCTGCCATTACCATCCTGGTGATTCTATCCGGAGTGGGCGTGATTTGATCGCCTCCTGAAGATATCCCTAACCTGACGGAGAAGTCGTATGCATTACATTTCAATCTTATCCACCCTGATTTCATTCATATTTGCTTATGCCGTTTTTCGCCGCTATGCACTCAAACGCGGCAGCCACCTGCTGCACTGGGGCATCGGCCTGGTGTTCTATGGACTGGGCACGCTGACGGAGGTCATCCTCGGGTTTACATACAGCACGCCTGTGCTCAAACTGTGGTATCTGTCCGGCGCCATGCTGACCGCAGCCTGGTTGGGACAGGGTACCGTCTACCTGCTGCTGCGCCGGCGCGGCGTTGCGCCTGCCCTATCTGTGGTGCTGGTGATCGCAACGCTGACTTCTGCGCTGCTGGTATTTGCTGCCCCGGTGACCGCGGCTGCTGCTGGCTACAACCCAGGCCTGCCAGCATCCGAGCAGTACAAAGAAATCATGGTGCGCAGCGGGCCGATGATTTTGCTGACCATTTTGCTCAACATCTACGGGACGATCACCCTGGTGGGCGGGGCGATCTATTCATCCTACCTGTTCTGGCGCAAGAAAGTGCTGGTGAACCGCATGGTGGGCAATATTCTCATCGCCGCCGGCGCCCTGATGCCAGCCAGCGCGGGGACGTTTGTCCAGGCGGGGCTGGTCGACATGCTCTATCTCAGCGAGTTCATCGGCGTGGTGCTGATGTATGCTGGATTTGTGCAGGCGACTGCCGCTCGCCCTGTCAGCGAGCCAAGCAGTGCTCCCGCGGCTGCCGATTAATCTGAGCACATGATTGACCTCACCGGGGTGTGCGGCGTATGTTTTCACGCCGCACACCCCGTTTTTCTGGTAATGGTAGAATAAGCCACAGTCTGATCGCGGAGGAAAGTGCATGGATCGAAATTTAGGTGATATCTTTCAAGGTTTGGTGAACCATCCGGTCATCTCACGCATTCGCCGCAACCACGGCCTGGAACACGCTACCCTGCACGTATTGAGCCAGAGTCTGCCTGGGCGCAGCCTGGCAGGACACTCGGACGCCGGCGGCTTCTGGCTTCTGGGCGAAGTATCTACGGAAGAGCTGCGCCAGGCGGTCGAAAAAGCCCGGCAGCGCATGCTTGCCGGGGAAGAAAGTCTGGCGATCCATCCCAACTGCGGTACGAACTTTGTCACTGCCGGATTTTTGGCTGCATCCGCGGCTATGCTTGCCATGCTGGGTGCGGGCAGCGGCAGGCGTGACCGCCTGGAACGCTTTCCGCTGGCGGTAAGCCTGGCGACCATGGCGCTGATCGCTGCCCAGCCGCTGGGTCTTCTGGCCCAGCAGCATATTACCACCTCGGGACAGCCGGGTGACTTGCGCGTGGTAGAGATCATCCCCACCCGGCGAGGAAAAGTCCGAGCGCACCGCGTGCTGACGGAATACTAAAAGTGCCTGCTCCCGCGCCTTCGCTGTACATCGTTTACGGCGATGATGAGATCGGCATTCGCCAGACCGTGGACAAACTGGTTGGCGAGTTGTGCGCTCCCGGCGCTGCGGCCTTCGACCTGGTGCGCCTGGAAGGCGCCGCTTTGACCCTGGAAAACCTGCAGAATGCGGTGCTATCATTGCCTTTCATGGGCGGCAAGCGTGTGGTGGTAGCCATGTCGCCGCTTTCACGGCTGGGAGGTAAAGCGGGCGGGGGGTCTCCCAGATCCGCAGGCAAAGACGATGAGCAAGATGGGCAATCCAATGAAGATGGTGCGCAAAATAGTGCGCAAGATGCGGCTGAGAGACGATCTTCTGTGCAGCTGACGCGTAAAACACTGACTGCCATCATGGAAAAGCTGCCGCCCAGCACGGCTTTGATCCTGGTAGAAGCACAGCCTCAGTGGCTGTTGGCATGGGCAAAAGACCGGGAGGGCGTGCAGGTGACCGCCCATGTGGTGGGAGCCGGCGGCATGACACGCTGGATCAGCCAGCGCGCCCGCAAGCTCGACGGCGCTATATCACCAGCTGCGGCTGCCGCCCTGGCATACAAGGCAGGCGTCGACACACGCATTGCCATGCATGAACTTGACAAACTGCTGGCGTATGTAAACTACAAGCGAACGATCGAGCAAGACGATGTGGAATTGGTGTCTGCAGACAGCGGCGAGGCTAGCATTTTTAATTATGTGGATGCTCTCAGCCAGCGCAATGCTTCGCAGGCGCTGAAGCTGCTCCGGCGGCTTTTAGAAGAGCAGGAGCCTATGTACATCCTGGTAATGGTCATCCGGCAGTTTCGACTGCTGCTGTTGGGGCGTTATCTTTTGGATGCCAGGTCAACGCTGGATGAAGCTATGAAAGCTTTCGATACCCGCAGCGAGTGGCTTGCCAAAAAAATCCTCGACCAGGCGCGGCGGTTCAGCCTGCCGGAGCTGGAGATGGTTTACCGGCGCATGCTTGACCTGGATTCCGCCATCAAGGTGGGTGAATTGGACACCGACGTGGCCCTGGAGAGTTTTACCGCCGCTTTTACGTCCCCGCCTGTCCATTCCGAGCGTTGACGCCCAGCCAGAAGTGGTGGGGCAGCACCGAACGCGAGGGACGCACCTCGATGCCAGCGCGGCGCGGCTCTGTAGTTGGAGCTGCTGCACCATTTTCCAACATGCTGGGATGCACGAAACACAGGTTGGGATTTGCGCCGTACTTGTTCTGGTAGTACTGGATGGCGCGAGCAAGCTTGGCTTCGAGAGCGATTTTGGGGTCATTATCGAACCATAACATGCCGATGTTCATAGCATCTGCCTCCTAAGAATAGCTAATCAACTTCAAGAGCCGAGAACTGCACCCATTGGCTGCCAAGCCGGGTGACAAATTCGCCCGAACTGATCTCGAAAGCCTGCCTGGGCGGCGGGTTGATCTTTCTATAACGCTGCTCGTGATTGAGCCTGCCGTAGATCATGGTCTTGAAATCGGCAAGCAGACCGGCTGGCAGGCTGCGCTCGGATTGGCTGTCCATGCCAGCCAGGATCCAGATGCCGCTGCGCGCGCCGTTGCGCGCCAACCACTTCAGGTTGATTTCTACATCGTAGTTTCGGGCGCACAGCACAGGCTGCAGGTTGTCAATCACCAGCACATGGATGGCGCCCATCTCGCGCCCGGTGCGGCGCTGTTCTGCGACCTCGCTGCAGGCAAAGATGTGCTCGTAGGCAGCCCGCTCTCCACTGGCATACACTCCCAGGCAGTGCTGTTCGCCGGCAGCGAGGCGGTATTTGTGAGTTTGCTCGCTGATCACACTGAAACGAACTTGCTCGGTAGGGTTCAGACAGGCGATCGAGATGAGCAGTGACTGAAACAGTGCTGAGAAATCACCTGGCTGGCTGCTGAAGACCAGCATCGAACCGGGGTGGGGATCTGCCAGGTCGAACAGAAGAGGCAGCCCATCCGGGCTGATGCCCATCACTCCGCTCAACTCCGGCAGCGGGCTGATGCGGTTCAGCAGCTCTTGTACAGTCGGCACCGGGCTGCGAAGATGTGAGTCAACGATGTCAGGCAGCAGCAGGGAGGGCCGCCGGTCAGGCAGCATAGGGATATCCGCTGCCCGACCGGGAAGCGGATCTGGCATAGGCTGCAGAGCGGCGAAGTCCTGCGCTTCGACTGATCTGCCGTACACGCTTTCCAAAACGTTAAGCATCATTTCCATACGTTCTTCAGGGCTAAGGTTCACGGTAACCTCCATTGGCATATCTATTATATTAGAACGTATGTTCTATGTCAAGATAGAAAACGGCGCCGCCTGATTCTTACGGCGGCGCCGGGTGGAATCGATCAGCCTACGGTCTGGGAAGCGTCTCCAGCCCTGCTCCACAGGCTGATGCTCTCGATATGGTAGGTTTGCGGGAACATATCGAAAGGCGTCGCCTGCTGCAGCCGGTAGCCGCCGCGCGCCAGGCGGCGGGCGTCCCGCCCCAAGGTGGCAGGATCGCAAGAAACGTACACGAGCAGTTCCGGAGCCATCTCGACGATCCGGTCTAAGACGCCGCGCTCCAGGCCAGCCCGCGGCGGATCAACCAGGATCACATCGGGGTGCAAGCTCAAAGAGCGCATGGCCATTTCCACCGGGGCTTCATACAGCTCCACGTTATCGAATTCATCGAGATTGACCTCGAAATCGGCGCAGGCAGACGGAGAGCTTTCGACTGCTACCATCCGTTTTACTCGCGGCGCCAGAAAGGCAGAAAACAGCCCCACCCCGCTGTACAGCTCAAGCAGCAGCTCAAATCTCCCCAAAGGCAGCGACTCGAGCAAGTGCTGTACCATTTTCTCGGCGACTGTGATATTCACCTGGAAGAACGCGCCCGCGGAAACACGGAACTCGCGTTCCAATACCTTCATGAAGACAAAGCTGCTGCCTACCAGCGTCACAGGCTCGGCAGCGCTTAGGTGCACGACAGAATAGGGAAAATCCTCGACCAGCACTTCCGGAACGGCATCCTCGCGTCCTTCCAGGATGATTTGAATATCATCATCGTATCCCAGGCGCAGACCAATACGCTCGACCTCTGCCAGGGCTTCAAAATCCAGGTTGGGCCATGACTGCGCCAGCACAGCCTCTGGCAGATAGCATTCCTGCACAGCAAAAGGTTTGTCTGTCTGGCGCGGCATGAAACCCAGCCGCCCATCTTCACGCAGGTGGAACTGCACATGGTTGCGGTACTGCCAGGGCTCTCCAGACTGCGCGGGCGCCACGCTGGGCGACTCGATGCCGCCGATGCGGGTGAGCTGCTCGGATAGAATGCTGCGTTTGGCCTGCAGCTGCGTAATATAGGGCATATGCTGGTAGTGGCAGCCCCCGCACAGCCCAAAATGCTGGCAGCGCGGCTGGATGCGCTGTGGAGACGCTTCCAGCACCGCCTCAAGCTCGGCGCGCACGAAGCCGGTTTTTTCCTCTACGGCGCGCGCTCGCACCAGCTCTCCGGGGAGCGCCAGGGGCACGAAAACTGCGCGCCCATCCTCCAGCCTGCCAAAGGCGCTGCCGCCGTAAGCCAGGGAAGACAGGCGGACTTCAAACACGGGCCAGGTATTCATAGGCCCCATTTTACCAGCGGTGCAGCCATACCGCAGATTTGTTAGCTGGATCTATCTGCTCTTGTCTCTTGCGGGGTGGAGCGGTCAAGAACGCCCACAGGCTGGGCCATCGCTCTTTCAGCAGCGTATGGTCATCCGTGTCGATTTTATTTGTACCCAGGGAGATCAGCGCCAGCGCAGCACCCATCAGCACGTACGCCCAGGAGCCGGTTACCAGACCCAAGGATACCGGCAGAGACAGCCACCACACGCGCGTGGCCCTGAACGAGGAGTGCAGCAGCAGGCGGGCAATGATCCATACACCCAGCCCAATGAGCATACAGGGCCAGGCAAGCGCCAGCAGCGCCGCATCGATCAGGGTGTTGCCGCGCCCGCCGCGCCCGTAAATCCAGATCGACCAGCGAGTTCCGATCAGCGTGCAGATGACGGCTAGCCCGGTCATCGCCTCGCCCAGGCCCAGCTTTCTTGCCAGAAGCACGCTGGCGATACCCTTGGCGATCTCCACTAAAAAGACCACCAGCGCAGCCCAGCGGGAGACGTTTAGAGCTACATTCATCACACCCACGTTGCCGCTGCCCACATGGCTGATGTCTCTTCCGCCCACCAGTTTACCCACCAGCCAGGCCGCAGGGATCGAGCCGAGCAAGTAAAACATCGCCAGCATACCGATCTCCATCTCAGACCTCCGTTTCCAGTTAACCCATTCCCTTGCTGCCGTGGATAATCACGCCTCGATCCGACCAACCTGCTTTTAAGGATAGAGCACAGCAGACGCCAAAACAAGATTTTTAACTGCCAAAAACTGTCAAGAAAATCAAGGGCCATACGGGGGATGTTGGCGGGAGGCCTCCGCCAAAACAGCTCAAACCTGCCGCTGGCTGCCAGGGGGACGATTAACACTTTTTGGCAGTTTTGACGCTCGTTTTGGCAGATTATTTCCGCTACAGTATTTCATAGCGATGTCCGCAAGCGGATCCCTTTGCCAAGGCAAGGTCGATTGGTTCTATCCCTGATGAGATTGATGGAGGAAGACACGATGAAAAGCATGAGACTCTTGATCAAAGTTTTGAGTATCTTATCCCTCGTGGCGTTCCAGATGCCTGGAATGGTCACGCCCAGCCTGGCAGCCGGAGCGCAAGCCAGTGCGGCTGCAGCCGCACCCATCGCCCTGACCATCACCAACCCGCTGCCCAAGCCAACCACGGTTACCCTGACCGGAACCAGGTCTTACAAGATCTACGTTGCGGCGGGTGCGACCATCACCCAGAATATCGATGCCGGGAAGTACAAGTTCAGCTACCCGGGCTGCCTGGGTAAGGTCAAGAAGGGCAATCTGAAGCTCAAAAAGACTACGGCTGTGTTGAAGATCACGCCGTGCAAGATGGCTAACTGGTCTTTCCGCAATGCGGATGATACAATGCCGACGACCATTACGCTCAGGGGTTGGGTGAACTACACGGCGATCATTCCCCCTGGTCAGACCATGCGTTATACTTGGGTTGCGGATACGTACTCTGCTGTCGTGGTGGCATGCGGCGAGACTTACAACGAAACCTGGAAAGTGAAGGGCAAGAAAGGCTGGCTCATCTTCGCCTGCGATTAGCTGGTGGGCTGATGATTGATTTACCGGCTTTGCCGACTGGCTGGAGGCGGCGCTGCGCCGCCTCCAGCAGGGGGAGCGGAAAGGTAAATCGCAGCATTTTTGTGAACAGAGGTGCTCCATGAGCAAGCTCCGCGTGATTTTGCGTTTCTTTGCCTTCTCGCTGCTGTACCTCTCGATTGCGCTGCTGGCAGCTTTCCTGGTTTTATCTATTCCCCCGGACCGCGAGGTTTTGCCCTCCCATCCCAACCCGGCGACCAGCTATGAGGATGCCGTACAGCGCATCCGGGCACTGCAGGCTGGCGAAGGTCCCGAGCTTAACCCCCTGTGCCGCTTGAAGTTCATGGATCACGGCATGAAAACTGCGCGTGTGATCGTTTTTCTTCACGGTTATACCAACTGCCCGGAGCAGTTTCGCCAGTTGGGAGAGATGTTCTTTGCCCAGGGGTATAACGTGCTCATCACTCCCCAGCCGTATATGGGGCTGGCGGATCGCATGAACGTCGAACAAGAACACCTGACCGCAGAAGATCTGGCGGCTTACACAGACAGCGTGGTCGATATCGCCCAGGGACTCGGCGAGCATGTCGGCCTGGCGGGCTTATCGGGCGGCGGGGTGATGGCAGCCTGGGCAGCGGAGGTGCGCGGCGATCTCGACCTGGCGGTGGTCATCGCGCCAAGTTTCGGCTACACGTTTATACCTGCTCCGATCACAGTCCCGGTGATCAATCTATTCCGCATGCTGCCAAATTCGTACCAATGGTGGGATTCGGAAAAGAAAATAAACAGCCTCCCAGATTACGCCTACCCGCGCATCTCCACCCGCGCTCTGGCAGAAATCCTGCGCATGGCTGTTATGGTAAAGGCTGATGCCTGCCGCCATAAACCTGCCGCAGGTGGAATCTTAGTGATCAGCAACGATGCCGATATTGCTGTGGTCAATGCCCACACCGACCAGGTGGTGCAGTGTTGGCGCGAGCAGGGCTTCCGTGATGTCAGTGAATACCGGTTTGATGCCAGCTTGAAGCTGGAGCACGATTTGATCGACCCGTCGCAGGTGGAGCAGCGCACAGATATTGTGTATCCGCAGCTCCTGGAGCTGGTGAGCGATCATCTCAAATAGCACCCAAAGCGTTTTTTGCCTGAAAAAACCGAATAAGCCGGAAAAACCTCCCCAACCTCGTTTATAGGGGTGATCGATTAACCCGTTTCAGTTTTCTGTTACAAGGAGGTAACTCATGGCTAAGGATAAGGCAGCACAAAGTGAAGAGCAAGCTGGACAGGCGGCGGCAGAAAAAGCCCCCAAAGTCCAGCGGGCGCAGTACGCCAGGCAGCGCGCTCAGTTCCAGGCGCTGGTGGCGGCGAACCCCAATTACTTCGGCAACCTGACAGAAAGCCCTTTCAAGGCGGTCTTGGAAATTCAATCCAACACGTTCTACGAGGAGCTTGGCTGTGTAGGTTACAACCCCAATCTCAGCCGCCTGGAAGCGGTAGTCTTCGTTAAGCAGCCTGGCGGCTACGGGGGCAATATCTGCTCGCCGGGAAGCCGGGAGTACGTGCGCTTCTTCTTATCGTTTGATAACGGCGCCACCTGGGTTGATCAGGGCCTGACGGCTTTCAAGGTCTACGATATTCCCCAGGGCACGCTGGGCGCTCGGAGGCTGGAGTATGACGCCAGCCTGACCATCGACCCGCGCACGCGCTTCTGCTTCATGAACAATGTGGTGCGCATGCGCGCCATCCTGTCGTGGAACTTTGCACCCCCGCCCGGCAACCCTAACTTTGTACCGGTGTGGGGCGAGGTGCAGGATGCATACATCCAGCTGAAGCCGCGCCGCCTCTTCCCGATTGGCGATCTGTTCGAGGCGGTTGAAATCAAGCTGCCGCCGGTCTTGAAGAGCATACTAGACCTGGATCAGCCAATCGAAGCCACCGAGGCTAAGGCTCTGAATGCCCTGGAGCTGCAGTCGCTGTACAAAGACAAGGGCGTAGAAACGCACCGCTTCGCCTTTACCGAGCTTCACCAGCTAGTCAACAGTGCAGCCGGCGCCTCCCTGATCGAGGGAGGGCTGCAGCAGATGCTGCCGGGCATCGATGTGAACATCGACGACCTGGTCGCTAATCTGTTCCCCACGGATGGCAGCACCCGCTATGAAGAGCTTAAGTGCGTGGGTCTTAACACCAACCTGGATACGCTGGTGGGCATCATCCACATCAAGCGCCCCTCCGGGTACAGCGGCGGGCCGTGTACTGCCGGCAGCAAGGAATACGTCACCTTCTGGGGCGACTTCAATAACAACGGCACCTTCGAGACCTGCCTGGGGACGGCCTCGGTCAGCGTGCACGATATCGCTAACATTCCACCCCAGGGATTGATGGTCGCCGTGGCTCTGCCGGTCGATCTCAAGCACTACCGCAAGCCATGCCAGCAAGGGCCGGTGGTGATTCCCATCCGGGCGATCCTCTCCTGGGGTGTGGCGCCGCCATGCTTCAACCCCAACTACGTGCCCACCTGGGGCAATCGTGAGCAAACGCTGGTACACATCACCCCCGGTCCGGAGATCCCCTTTGGCGTGGTCATCCCCAAGATTGCGGCGCTTGGCAACGTGCCCACCGGCGATATCGATGACGTCACCGGTCTGACCACCCCCGCGGCTGTCTTTGCTGATATCAGCGTCGCTGTCGACAACCTGGGCCGCGCCTGCCCGTTTGGCGGGCGAGTGAACGTGATCGGCGAGAGCTACCCCGGATACAGCTACCGCCTGGAGGTGCAGGAAGTAGGCGCCCTGGGCTGGACCACCTTGATGAACAACTTTAACGTGGTCAGCTCCGGCGGCGTTTCCAGCCTGCACAGCCACGACGGCACCGGCAAGTTCGACTTCCTGCCGGTCAGCCAGAACATGTTCAACGTTCTGGGGCAGTGGGATACCAGCGGCGACGACCTGTGGCGCATCCGCATGCTGGTGTACGACAACACCAACACCCTGGTGGCAATCGGCGCTTACCACCGCTTGCAGCTCGACAACACCAGACCGGAAGCCGAGATCTCCATCGACACCGGCCTGGGCAACTGCGGCAAGTTCATCCCTGGTACGCTGTTGAGCGGGCGCTTCGTGGCTCGAGACCTGTACTTCAAGTCGTACAGCCTGGTGGTCAAGCCCACGCTGACACCTCCCGGCGCTGTTTCACCGGTGCCAGGCAGCGGCGTGTTCCAGACGGCTGTCTCGCCGGGAAACATCTGGACTCTGGATACCACGGATATGCAGCCCTGCGGATACATCATCGAAGTGCATGCCTATGATCGTGCGGTTGTCAGCAGCGGTCACTCTGGACATCACCGCGAGGCTTCTGCCGGGTTCTGCCTGGACGAGCCGATAGAGTAGGGGGCGGTAAATTGTGGGGCGCGGCGGCAGGGGTCGCCGCGCCCCAACCCCAGTTAATTGACATTTTTGACTTTCTTTATAATAATATGTGTGCACAGACTGCCTACGCCCATCCGAACTTACTGGAGGAAATTCCGGCCCACCTTGGGCCGCAAATCATGCCTTCAACTGCTGATCCCGGCTTGCTGGAGCTGGAAGAGTTGCGGAAGATGTGTGCGGGTGAGACGGAGCACTTTTTCCGCCACCTGGAATACGATGCGCGCTACTGCTACGAAATATTCCGCCGGGCAATCGTCGATCACGACCAGCAGGCCTGGGAATGCGTGTACAGCCAGTACCAGCCCCTGGTGCGCAGCTGGATCCACCGGCACAACCTGTCCACGATATTGAACGAAGAAACACAATTCCTGGTCAACCGTGCCTTCGAGCGCATGTGGGCCGGGGTGACCCCTCAAAAGTTTGCAAACTTTCCGCACCTGAAATCTATTCTGCGCTACCTGCAGATGTGCGTCAACGCCGTGCTGGTAGATACCGCCCGCAACCGCACGCAAGCCAGCCTGGTGGATGAAGACACCTCCGACCTGCCTGTTCCCGGCAGCTCCGACCGGCGTTCCATGGAAGACACGGTCCTGCGCAAGACCCAGGCCGAACGATTGTGGTCGCTGCTCGACGAACGCTGCAAAGACAGCAAAGAGCGCTGCATCCTGATGGGCATGCTGGTCAACGCCCTTAAAGCGCGCGAGATCTACGTGGAGTACCCACATTTATTCCAAGATATCCAGGAAGTCTACCGTGTAAAAGAGAACCTGATGGCCCGCCTGCAGCGTGACGAGGAGCTGGCGGCATACCTGGAGAGAGTGTGATGGGGAGCGAGGAACAGCGATGAACGACATAGAGCGTAAACTTCGAGCCACTCTGTACCGGGCTTTTTGCCCCGACAGCGCCGAGCTGGGCGAATATCATCTGGGGCTGCTGCATGCAGACCGCCGGCGGGAGATGCGCGCACACCTGAAAGAGTGCCCACACTGCTCGCACGAGCTTGAACAGCTGCGCAGCTTCCTGGAAACCGTGAGCGCAGACCTCGAGCCAGGTACGAGAGCAGGCACGCGCCGGGATGAGTCCCTGCTGCGCCGCCTGATTGCCCGCCTGATTCCTCCAGATATCACGGCGGCAGGTTGGGCGCCGGCTCTGGCAGGGGTGCGCGGCGATGCTGGCGGGATATTGAAATTCGACACCGAGGGGTATCACATCCTGCTGGACATCGAGGCAGATGCCGACCGCCCGGATCGCAGATCCATCCTGGGCTTACTGACGGGTGATGAGCCAGCCGTGAGCGGCGGTACCCACACCCCCGGTGTAAACACCGCCTTTGCCGCCCGGCTGTACCAGGCTGGCTCGCTGGTGGCTCAGGCGAATGTGGATGAATTTGGCAATTTTGCCATCAACACGGTTCTGCCCGGCGATTATGCGCTGATCTTAAGCTCTGAACAGGTCGAGATCCGTATCGAACACATGACCCTTAGTTGAGCAGGTGCACAGGCAGCACGCTCGACCGGTGACAGGCAAGACGGGCTGCAGGAGCTGCCATTGCGAATCATGCACTCATGACATCCTCGAACAAGCCATCCATGTTGGAGCAGTTGTTTTCTCTCGATTCCCCGGATGCCCAGCGTCTCTTTCTGGAGGCCAATGCCGCTTTCCTGGAAGTGGAGGAGACAGCCCGGCGCCTTAAAGCCCAGGCCGACCAGTACCTGCGCTCCAATCTCCAGTACTCGCTCCAGACCAGCGCGCTGCTGCTGCGCCTGGCAGAGCTGAGCGGCAGCCCGCGGCCGCGCGCCCTGGCTTACCTGGCAGAGGCCAACGCCCGCTCGATCGGTCTGGGGGAATATGAAGCCGCCCTGCAGCTCTACGACAGGGCAGCCGAAATTTACCAGGCGGAAGGCTCTCCTGTGGAGCAAGCCGTCTCACAGATTGGTAAGATCGGGGCGTTGGTTTTCCTGGGGCGCTACCCGGCTGCTCTGGAAACCGGGCAAGCTGCCAGTCAGGTGCTGGAGCAGCACCGCGATTGGTTTTCACAGGCCAAAGTCGTCGGCAATATGGCGATCGTGTATTACCGCCTGGGAGATGATGAGGCCGCACTGCACTCCTTCGAGCTGGCTCAACAGCTCTACGAGCGCGCTGGCATGCAGGACAGTCCGGGCTGGCTGCGGGCGGAATTCAACCGCGCCATCGTGCTGCGCAACCTGGGACGCTTCGATAATTCTATCCAGGCAAGCCTCAGCGCCCGGCGCCGGCTGGATGAGCTGGGAGAACCGGTAGAGGCCGCCCGCGCCCTGCAGAACCTGGCGCTCACCTATTTCGTCCTGGGGCGCTACAACGAAGCCCTGGAGCACCTGGAGCAGGTACGGGCGGCCTTTTTGGCTGACGGGCGCCAGCGTGACGCCATCCTGACCGAGCTGTTCATCAGCGACTGCCTGCTGCAGCTGCGCCGTTTTCCGGAAGTGTTGGAAAAATGCCGCCAGGTGTACAAGGTCTTCGACCAGCTCGGCACGCGCTTCGAAGTAAGCCTGGCGATCTTGAACGAGGCCATCGCTTACGCCGGGCTTAAGCGCTACGACGAAGCGCTGGCATCGCTGGGCGAAGCAGCAAAATCCTTCGAAGCGCAGAGCAATCCCACCTGGGCCGCTTACGCCAACCTGGAAGCTGCCGGGGTGCTGCTGC
>JBGSTO010000586.1:0-5426 GCA_041736465.1 Anaerolineales bacterium
GCACGGTGACCGCTGACCATCTCGGCTTGAAGATTATGCGCGAGCGCGCTGAGGCATTCGGCGCGAAATTCAGCCTGTACAGCGAGCCGGGCGAGGGCACTCAGATTTCAGTGGTCTGGAGCTGATCCGCAGATTACGCAGATTTTTCGCAGATAAAGCAATGCCGCTTAACGGGCATACTCTGCGGACAAGGAGAAACGTATGGACACCAAAATCCGAATCATGCTTGTGGACGATCATGCCGTCGTGCGTTCCGGGTTGAGCGCGTTCTTGAGCGTCATCCCCGATATGGAGCTGGTAGGCGAGGCCGAAAATGGCGAACAGGCAGTGGTGCGCGCCGGGCTGCTGCAGCCGGACGTGATGCTGATGGATTTGATGATGCCGGTTATGGATGGCGTGGCAGCCATCCGGGCCATCAAGGCAAAGCATCCGGGCATCCAGATCATCGCCCTGACCAGCTTCCAGGAAGATGAGCTGGTGCAAAACGCGCTCAAGGGCGGGGCGGTGGGCTACCTGATGAAAAACGTCACCGCGCGTGAATTGGCGGCAGCGATCCGCGCCGCCAAGGATGGAAAGATGACGCTCTCGCCAGAGGCGGCGCAGGCGCTGGTGCGCGCCAGCCAACAGGCGCAGGAAACCGAAACGCTCACCGAGCGCGAGCGCGAGGTGCTCAAGCTGATGGTCGAAGGGCTTAACAACGCCGAGATCGCCGAGCGATTGGTGGTCAGCCTGTCGACGGTCAAATATCACATCAGCAATATCCTGATGAAACTGGGCGTGGATAACCGGGTGGCTGCAGTGAGTATGGCCATTCAGAAAAGACTGGTGTAAGTCTGCTGTGTGAGAGGCAAAGATCCCTCCCGAAGAGGGATCTTTTGTTTTTAATGCGCCTGCTGTGCAATACTGGTCGAACGGACAGGTAAGCACTCATCTTCCGGTTGAGGCGCAAGCGGGGCTGAGCGGATACACTACTATCAGGAGGCAAAATCGAATGAGCCGTATCTTGCTTGCTGATGGTAATCCTGTGCTGCGTTCTGCACTGGCGCTGCTGCTGGAGACGCGCCTGCACGCGCAAATCGTTGGACAGGTGAACAGCATGGAGAGTTTGCTCATCGAAGCTGCTGCCACTCAGCCCGATATTGTGATCCTGGATTGGGAGCTGCCCGGCGAGCTAGGCTGCGAGCGCATCGAAGCCTTGCGGCTGGCAGCGCCGCGAGCGCGCATCCTGATCACCAGCGCACGTCACGAAGCCGGCAGCGGGATTGCCGGTGCGGACGGTTTCATCTGTAAGTTTGACCCACCGGAGAAGATGCTGGAGGTGATCCGGGGGGTTGGTGCAGAGGCGAACGAGGATGCTGCATGAGCGGATTGGGCTCGCGCAGAGCCGCAGAGCCCGCAGAGAAAAATGGGATATTGGAACAAAGTGAAGTCCAAGACTGGCGCGGGTCATGGCGCTTAATAAGATGAGACAATATCAGTACAACACCACGGTATTTTTGAGTGCTTTCTCTGCCAGGGAAACCTCGCCAGACAGCGTTGCGCGTGCCAGCGCCTGCTCGTAGGTGAAGCGTCCCGAAGCGTAGATGTTGAAGTCCAGCACGTCCATGGCGATAGCGGCGGTAGGTTCGCCCGTGCCGATCTGGTAGGTTCCGCCGGCGATGCCGGAAAGCTCGAAGCGAACCGCGCCGGCACCCATTTTCCTGGGCAGGGTTTTCGCCAGGTCGAGCATCACCAGGGCGGCGATGCGCCCGTCGTGCTCGGCGGTCTGCTCGAAGCGGCGACCGGCGGCGCGGCAGATGTCCAGGCGGTGCATCCAGGTGTCGCGGCTGTGGATCACCATCATCAGGTGGCGTAAAGACAGGCTGCCGATGTCGGGGCGCGGGATGCTCACCAGCTTGACCAGGCGAAACTGGTAAGCCCATTTGCGTATGGCAACCGGCCCAACCCGGCGCAGCTCGGCGATCAGTTCGGCAGGTGTTTTGTTGGAGCGTTCGGCTAACTGGCGCCGGTTGACGGCGTCTTCAGAGAGCTCGCCCTTCCGCGGCATAGCACTGTACTGGTGGATCATTTCTTTATAGCCGGTGCCGCTGGCATAGCCGCCTGCCTGGTGCGCGAGCATGTCGCGCACGTTCCACAGCGTGCAGGCGGTAGGTTTCTCCCAATCGCCGGGCTCCAAGGTGTCCAGCAGCGCCAGGAAGCGTTCCAGTTCGGTGTGCATCAACTGGTAGGCCTCACCGGCGGTGACGTAGGGGATGTGGGTGGCGTCCAGAACAGTGGGGGACATGGCGGCGGTGATCATGGTTGTCTCCTTTGGATGAAAGATAGATGAATGCTCAGGGTTGGGACCAGGCTTTGTCGAGCACGCCTATTGCGGCAGGGATGAGGCTGCCGAAACGCCCCTGTCCGAGCGGCAGGTGCGGTTCGTTGGCGATGTGCAGGGCGGTGATGCCGTGCATCATGGCAATCACCAGGTCCACCATCTGCGGAGCTGACAGGTCGCTGGCGATGGCGTAGCGCAGGCGCTCGGCGCGCTGGTGTGAGACCTGCAGCAAGTCCAGGCTGAACTGCAGGCTTTCTGGCGATGGCTCGAAACCCGGTACCGGACGCTCGAAGCACAGCTGGTACAGCTCGGGATTGTGCTGGGCGAAGGTGAAATAAGCCTCGAAGGTCAGGCGCAGCTCTTCCTGCCAGCTCTGGGCGTCCTGGATGACCTTTTCCATGTGCTGCCCATACAGGGTGAAACCCAGGCGGAAAAGGGCGTCGTAAATATCCATTTTGCTGGCGAAGTAGTTGTACAGCGAGGGGGCGCGCAGGTTCAGGCGCCGCGCCAGCTCCTGCATGGAGAGAGCGGCGACGCCTTCCTGGCGCATAATCTGGCGAGCGGTATCCAGGATAGACTGGATCATACGCTGGCGTTTGCGCTGCTGGTGGGGGGAAGGTTTCAGTGAGAGGGTTTTCATGGCGAGTGAGTAGGATTGCTAATGATATTAGATTTACTAATTATATTAGTATTATCGGATTTGTCAAGATTTGAATTAACTGAGGCGGAATTTTGGGGCCGGCGCCGCGCCCAAACCAGCAGTAGATCCTGTACAATTAATTGATGAAAGACTATTCCACCCTTACCGAGCGCGGACAGGCGCGGCGCCTGCGCAGCCTGGCCCTCGAAGCACTCAACCATTACGATCTGCAGGTCTCCCGCCTGCGGCTGGTGACCAATGATTCCAACGGCATCTTCCGGGTGGATACCCGCCAGGGGCAGAAATATATCCTGCGGGTGACGCTGCCCGAAGGCGGGCATACCCTTGATCATGTAGCCGCGGAAATGGCCTGGTTGGCGGCGTTGAGCAGCGACACACAGTTGAGCGTGCCGCAGCCCGTTGCGGCGCGTAGCGGCGCACTGGTGGTAGAAGCCGCAGCTTATGGCGTGCCCGAGCCGCGCCTGTGTGTGGTCTTTAGCTGGGTACCGGGAACCGACCTGGTGGGGCACATCTCTCCGGCAAACCTCGCCCGGCTGGGGGCGCTGATGGCGGGGCTCCACGCTCACGCACAGCATTTCCGGCCTCCGGAAAACCTGTCACTGCTGGCTTTCGATCGCGTTTTTCCTTTCCCGGAGCCGGTGATTTTGTTCGAAGAGCGCTTTGCTCAGCTTATTCCGCGGGAGCGGCGGGCGTTGTTCGAATCGGCGGTGGAGCAGGCGCAGCGCGCTATCGACCGGCTGCAGGGGAGCGGGGAGGCGATGCGCATACTCCACGGGGACCTGCACCAGTGGAATGTGCGCTGGTATCGCGGCGTGCTCTCGCCGATCGATTTCGAGGATTTAATGTGGGGTTGGCCCGTGCAGGATATCGCCACCACGTTGTATTATTTTCTCGACAGGCCAGATTACGGCGCTCTGCGGCAGGCATTCCAGCAAGGGTACACCCAGCACAGCGCCTGGCCCGAGCGCTTCTCCGGCGAGATCGATATCTTTATCGCCACCCGTGGGCTTGGGCTGGTGAACTTTATCCTGAACGACCCCAATCCAAACTGGAGGTTCCAGGCGGCGGAGTTTATCGAGCGCACGGAGATGCGGCTGCGCCAGCTCGTGTGGGGTGCGGCGTGATTGCAATCTGAACACAGCCGGAATAAACAAAGCCGGTTTTTTGATGCTGCCCTACCTGAGCGAGAACTTGGTGCCCTGAGGTATCCCCTGGGATGATGCTCGGCGCCCGTGGTATAAACGCCTGCTTTACCGGCGATTGGTGGGCTGGCGACTACCAGTTTGTGGGCAGAAACGGCTCCTGGGCTAAGGTTCAGCTCCCCAAATCCGATTGTTCGATCACCGAGTATTTATCCAGCAGTTGGAGCAGATCGACTATCTCAGGCGCCAGGCTCGGCTCGAGACCGGCTTTGTGCATGATCTCGGCAACGCTCAAAGGTTCAGCATCGGGGAAAGGCAGATGATAGAGGAAGCGTCCCTGTGGGGCGGTCAGCTTAATCTTGCGTTCCTGCCTCTTCCGTCCTTCACCGGTCCAGATGGTAACGCTAGTGATGGCATCATCGCTGCGGGCGGTTGAGAACCTGGCGCCGGCGTTCTTTCTTTCCCGGATGCGCTGCGACAGATTCGATTTGCCTGGATTTCTCTTCACCTGATGAAGGTCAATGTCGATCACAATCCGGTCCTGCTTCAGTATGTAGCGGAAATAAGGGCGTGTCTTTTCGTACACCTCTTGTTTGGAGAGGATGCCGAGACCGGCAAGGGCTTCGAGGAAATCCTGGGCTGTTTTGATGTGCAAATTCAGGCGTGCGGCAGCTTCTGATGCCGAGATTGCCTGGTAATTTACCAGCAGCTCGAAGATGTCTTCGGCGTAGTCTTTCGACAGCAGCGAGGCATATTTGGCAGCAGTTGGGAAATCCATGGCTGCCTGCCTTATGAGAAAGCGCCGAGGTGCAGGTCGTTCATGCGGTCGATGATCTTGACGCCCTCGCCTCGCTGGTGGAGAGCGATGAAGTCGATGAAAAGCTGCCCGAGTGCGCTGCACAGCGGGTCGAATGCCAGTGTCTGCCGGTAATCCAGGTAATCCTTCTGGGAGATATGGACCGATACATTTCCATCGGCGTCAAAGTTGACCCAGGTGGCATTCCGGTAATCGCCGCTCAGTCCGAGCAGGCGACCGTATTCATCGCCGCTTTTTATAGGAACGAGCGTTATATTCTTCAATGTGATGTTGGGCAGAGCGATCAGGCGCCGGGCCGCATAGCGGGCGAAAGAGAGGATTTCCTGGCGGCTGTAGGTGATTTTCCCGACCGGTCGCGGCCGCGTGGTGTAGCCATTGCTATCGTCTTCGACAGGTTCGGCTGCCAGCTCAAAGATTTCTCGCCCTCGCCATTTAATCTCTCGCCTTGATGCAAAGTAGATGAGGATAGACAAGAAGAAGACCAGG
>JBGSTO010000608.1:0-2986 GCA_041736465.1 Anaerolineales bacterium
GAAATCTCGGGGCGCCCTAAACCAGATCAATCAGGTCGGGTTTCTCACATTATACCTGACAGCAGGGAATCCTCAAGGCATCTGGCGCAGCGCCGGCACCCGCAGCCACACCCAGGCAGAATAAATGAGCAGCAGCGAACCCCCCAACAGCACAGTCGCCGGCTCACCCAGGTGGGCTGCCACCTGCCCCGCCAGCAGCGCACCCAGCGGCATGAATCCGAAAAACGCCAGTGTGAAGATGCTCATCACCCGCCCGCGCAGTTCATCCGGCACCAACGATTGGGTCAGCGCATTAGAAGAGTTGGCGAACACCATGAAACCAGAGCCGGTAAAGAAGATAAACGCCAGCGACAGCGGCATCCAGCGCGCCAGCGAAAATATAATCACAAATACCGGCATCATAAAACTACCCAATGTTAGCAACCGTCCTTTCGGGAACATGCCGCTGTAGGTTGCCAGCAGCAGCGCCCCAATCATCGCCCCTGCTCCCCGCGCCGACTGTAGATACCCGTTGGTGGCAGCATCCCCGCCTAAAATTTTCACCGCCCAGGCAGGCAGCAGGGTTATGAAGCTCATCCCAAACAGGCTTACCACCGTCAGGTTGATAATGATCGTGCGGATCAGAGGCTGCTCGACCACATAGCTCAGCCCGGCGCGTATTTCCGCCAGCGCCTTGCCTTTGCTTGCTTGCATCTTGAACGGCTGCAGCCTCATCAAAGCCAGCGCCGCCAGCACTGCCAGGAAGGAGACTGCATTGAAGGTAAAACACCAGGCTGGCCCAACCGCAGCGTAGATCAATCCACCAAAGGCGGGTCCTATTGCCGCGGCTGCATTGAACATCGAAGAGTTCAGAGCAATCGCATTGGTCATGTGCTCACGGGGAACCATTTCCAACACAAAAGACTGCCGCGCCGGCGCATCGAAAGCATTCGCAATCCCCAGAAAGAGCGCCAACACAATCAGGTGCCAGGGGCGAACCAACCCGGTAAACGCCAGCACCGCCAGGATAGCCGCCAGAACCATCATCACCGTCTGCGCCGCCATCAGCACGCTGCGCCTCGGCAGGCGATCGGCGATCACACCGGCATACAGCATAAAGATCCACGAGGGCAGGCCGTTGGCAAAGCCGATATAGCCCAGGAAAGCCGGCGATTGGGTCAGCTCGTAGGCCAGGAACCCTTGGGCAGTGGACTGCATCCACGTGCCCATCAGCGAAAACAGCTGCCCGAAGTACCACAGGCGGTAATTGGGGTACCGCAGAGCGGCAAAAGTTCCGCCGCGCTGTGCAGGATACGCCGTAGAGGGCTGCTCGGTTTCTTCTGCCTGCGGTGGGTGTTCTTTGACAATCGGTCTTGCCACGCGGTGAGCTGCTCCTCTGGATTGGTTTAGATAGCCTGCCGCCCGGCAAAACCAGAATCTACCTCATGCCAGAAGCGGATGTCGTCCTCGCCGTAGCGCCAGCACAGGTACACCAGCTTGCCGTCCCGCAGCGAGGGGAAATCCAACAGGCCGGTATTGACATCTTTGATCAGCACGCCCAGCTCCTGGATGCGCTGCACCAGGGCCTCCAGGAGCTCGAAACCCACCACCAGCCGGCTGGCGGCGCGGCTGCCGCCGTTGCCCATCGATTTTTCGATCACCGGCCAGACTTCAGGCCGGCTGTCCAGGATGGCAGCGCGAATATCCAGGATCTCCGCCACCCAGGGGCGAACGGTTTCCAGAGCCGCGTTGGCTTCCTGCAGGGTGAAATAGCGCTCCATACTCGCCTCTCAAGTACTTTCCAAACCCGGGAAATGCACCAGCACCTCAACCGCACCGGAGGGCGTGGATACCTTCACACGGCTCTCGTGCGGGGTACGCCAGCGGCTGTCCGCTGCCGTCCGCTCGCCAAAGTACTGCAGCAGCGCCGGCAGCACCCCATCCAGCCACAGCAGGTCTTCCAGGGTGGGCGCCTGTATGTCAGCCTGCGGGCCGCCCACCCGGTACAGCGCGGGAAAGGCGTTTTCGTTTACCACCGGCCAGCTCTGCCTTTGAATGGCATCCAGATCCTCGATCGCCAGGTATTCTGCCGTGTCGAAGGTCAATGCCAGCCAGCAGATCGAACGCGCCAGCTCCAAAGGGTCGCCGCCAGCGTACATGCGTTCCAGGTCCGCCCGCGAGTCGCTGATCGACAGGCCAAAGGTATCTCCTCCTGAGCCGATCACCACAATCCAGCGCGCCGCTCCGTCCGCTGGATAGCGCACTTCCAGAGGCGCCTCGCCGGGTACAATCTGCCAGGGCGCCAGGCGGTAGAAGCTGGCAGTATAGCCATAAATACGCCCCAACAGCTCCGGGGTGGCGTGCGGGATCGTTGCCAACGCGGGCGGCAGCAGCACTGCCGGGCTGAAGCCGCGCTCCAGCTCGACCAAGGCGCGCTCGATTTCAGGCATATGCGCCTGGTAGAAGCCCTGTATGCCGGCGGTTTCTAAATGGCTCGCCAGCCCAGCTAGCAGCTCAGGCTGGTCGAAGTGCAGGCGCCGGGGTCTCAAGCCCGCCGCATGATCAGTGCCGCAAATCGCGTTCACCAGCAGGCGCCATACCTGTCCCCGGCTAAATGTATGCTCTTGCACGCTGTGGCTTAGGGGTTTGCCTTGTTCGTCTAACAGCAGCAGAATATGAGTGTTGCGCAAGCTGGAGCCAGAAGGTTCCAGCCGGGGATGGCCCAGGCGTACGGAAAGGTACCAGGTGGTATCCACCTGAGGCTGCCGCTGCAAAGTATGCGCGTCTATCTCGGACATAGAAGGTTCGTCGTTCGGGTTGGGGCTATACAAAGGAGGCCAACGCGCCGGTCAGCAGGTATTCAACGCCGCGCTTCAGCAGCCATCCAAGCAGCACGCCGCCCGTACCGAAGGCCAACCCGCCAAGCAGACCCAGGAACGGGCGCAGTCGCTCCCAGCCCTGGAATGTGCCGCCCCGCCCGCTGCCCAGGAAAGCCGCCAGCAGCGCC